>JANYCV010000427.1 GCA_025360145.1 Acidobacteriaceae bacterium | reverse complement strand
TATTCGGGCAACTACGATTTCTACGAACGCGAGCGGACCATACGCGAGACCAACCAGCAGGCCGCCTTCGCCCGGCAACAATCCATGCTCGCCAAAGAGCAGCGCTTCATCGACCGCTTCAAAACCCACGCGGCCAAAGCGGCGCAAGTGCAGAGCCGCATCAAGGCAATCGACAAGATCGAAAAGATTGAGCTGCCGAAAAAGCGCCAGGTAGTGAAGTTCGATTTCCGCATCCCGCCGCGCTCGGGCGACCAGGTAGCAGTGATTGAAGACCTGCACAAGCAATACGGTTCGCGCGTGATCTATGACGGGTTCAGCCTGACGATTAGGCGCGGAGAACGTTGGGCCGTGATGGGACGCAACGGCGCGGGCAAGACTACGCTGCTGAAGATGATTGCGGGCGCGAGTGAACCTGATTCCGGCACTGTGCGCCTGGGCGCCAGCCTGAACATGGGCTACTTCGCGCAGCAATCGCTGGACGTACTCGATCCGGATCTGACCATCATCGAACATCTGCAACAGGACTTCCCCACGGACGGTATCGGATCGCTTCGTTCGCTCGCCGGCGCGTTCCAGTTCTCGGGCGACGATGTGGATAAGCGCATCAAATCGCTCTCAGGCGGCGAAAAGTCGCGGCTCGCCATAGCGCGCATGCTCTATAACCCGCCGAACTTCCTGGTTCTGGACGAGCCCACGAACCACTTGGACCTCGCCACGAAAGAGATGCTGGTGGAGGCGCTGAAGGATTTTCAGGGCACCATGATTTTCGTCTCCCACGACCGCGTGTTCCTGCGCGGCCTGGGATCGAGGGTGCTGGAACTGGGAGGAGAAAGCGGCACCGATCGCACGCCCCGAGTGTATCCGGGAACGTACGTTGAGTACGTGCAGGCCCTCGGGCACGAAGCGCCGGGCATCTACGCCTAATTCGCCGAAAGTACGGTGCGCAACACCGGACTCTCCACAGCGTTCACGCGCAGCTTCACCTCATCGGTGCCGTCTCCTTTCACCGGGGTGCCCGCGACCAGCATGAAGTTCACCTGATAAAGCCCAACTGAACCCGGCGTCAGCCCGGCGAAGAGCACTTGCTGCGCGGTTCCGTTCACCAAAACCTCCACGGGCCGCACCGTGCGCGCCGGCGGGTCGGCCGGCGCAGCCTGTCCGTCAGCGGCAGCCGGAGTAGTCGCACCCAACGCATTCGCGTAGATCACGCCCACTTCGCCCAACCGTAGCGGCCGATTTGGACCGATCAGCGCGCCATCCGCTGCCGTCATCACCGCCAGCTTGTCGCCCAAGGGATTCACGAAAATCGCAGGCGCCGAATCCAGCACCGACGCAGCGGGTATCGTCACTTCGTTCGATTGTGTCCCGCCGCTGTTCACCGAGATTTTCAATGCCTGCCCCGGCGCCATGGAGTAGGGCGTCAGCGCGATTACTTGCGAATCACTCGCATAGTACATCGAGCCGGCCTTCCCATTAAACAAAACCTGCGTATTGCAAAGATTGTCCGTCAGCGGCAGTTCCTTCGCACTTTCACCAGAACAGCCAGAGAGGCTCCGCCCGAATACAGACACAAACGCTCCGGGAGCAATCGGGAGTTGAAAGCTAGCCGAGTTCACAATTCCCTGTGCGCTGATCTGCGGTTGCTGTTTAATGCCCGGGCTCACCAGAGCAGCCTGCAACGTGACTGCGCCCTCGCCAACTTTTCTGTTGCTCGCGTCCAGATAAATGGGCTTCACGAAGATCAGATCCATCGGGCGCGCGGACACTGAAATGGAGCACGGAGAGGCGTTCGAACAGCTTAGGGCCGCTGTACTGCTTTCCAGCTTAAGGTTGTTTCCAAACTGCAGCGAGGCATTCTGGAAGCGGGCGTCCGCGGGCGGCGTAACGGCCACCGTTACGGTCACCGGGTTCGATCCCGCCGTAGTATCCGGATCGAACCCCGGCTGCGGCGGCACCTTCACCATGTACAAATCCCGCCGCGCATTATTTGCAAACGAAGGGAACACGATCCAACTTCCGTCCGGCAGCGGCGATGTTGTGTCCAGCAGCATGAAAGTCCGCGGAGAATGCAACGCCATCAGCGCGTTCGTAAGCACCCGGCTCCGTTTGCCGGAGGGATCGAAGTAGAACTGGCTCACCGCTTGCCCGTACGCCGTCATTTCCGAAACGCATACGGTGGATTCGTCCCCGTAATAGTTGTCCAAGCAGACGCTCTTGGCGGATACCGGCGCAGGGCAGTTCACGAATACGTCAACATCGGCGGCTCCAACGAAGCAACCCGCTCCTGTGCAAAAACTGTATACGTCCTTGTCCGCAATCGGACCGGGAGAGATGTTCTTCAACTGCCTTCCGCCGCACCGCGCAAATGGCGGAAACGTTTCCGGATGCAGCGTCTTGTTCGGCACCTTGTAAACCTGCGATGCACCGGCCACGGCGGACACTCCGGCATGTATCTTGGCGGAACCGATAAACGGGAAGATGTCAGTGAACCAGTTGCCGCGGCCTGTGGCCTGAGCCAAATAATTCTCATAGCTCGGGTGAGTCTGGTAACCTTCCATGCCGACATATGGCTC
>JANYCV010000417.1 GCA_025360145.1 Acidobacteriaceae bacterium | reverse complement strand
ACGAAATTCGCGGTTCCGAAAAAGCCGGAGAACGGGACAGTCTCTCGTGTAGTGCGCCGGAAGTCAAAAACCAATCGTGTGTGGCTCTAAGTACACTTGCGTCAATGACCCACGGCAAGTAGCGATGCCTATGCAACCGTCAGTTCATTTACCCTCTCGCGGAAGCGCGTTTCCCAACTCCCGATAGCCCGCAACACCGCAGACACGTTCAAAACCTCCTGGATGCCCAGCTTCAGGACGGCTCCTGGCAAATCCGCATTTCAGCCGAAATACTTCCAGCCGGATACCTTCACTGCAGAAATTAATGGATATCCGCGGCACGTACAAGTTAAACCTGCATCGCGTTGGCGAATCGCTTGTAAACTAATCCGTTCACTGCACCGCAAGAGTCGCTTCAAACTGCCCGCCGGACCCTTCCATCAGCAGCACCAGCGTCACCGCCGCGCCAGATGGCGCATCCGCCGGCACCCGAGCCTTAACCTGCGAAAGCCCGGCAACCTGCCCTTCCACGCTTCCCGCAAACACAATCTCCGCCTGCTTACCGCCCATCCGCACTTCCACAAAGCCGTCCACCGGAAGCAGCGGCACTTTCCCCACCCGCCCATCCACCAGGTCCGGAGTCGTCGTTCCCAGCCCCGTCGCGGAAATCGTAACCACCGATCCCTTCGCAGCCGGATTGTCCTTCGAATTCACCGATCCATCTTCGTTCAGCGCCTTCACTTGCCCCTTCCCATTCCCCGAAACCGTGTACATCCCCGGATCGAAGTAATCCGTGTTCACGCGAAGCGCGGAAGTCCGCTGCCCTTTATACTCCACCTGCACCGCCGCCTGCGACAATTGCAGCGCCACGTTGTACGGCACAACCACCGTCGTCTGGTTCCTCGAAACCGCCAGAACCGGCGCAGCCACTCCATTCATCAGCACCCGCGTATCGGAGAGCGTCGTCGCGATCTTCCCATCCGAACCCGCCTGTGCATCCACGCCGGTATCCGGACCAAACTCCGGCGAATAGATAGTAACCGCGCCCCCGGGAACCAAGGACGCCGGCTGTAACGTCGCCGCGTTCATCACCGAGAACTGCTGAATGGTGCCGGGCCGCGCGAAAATCCCAGCCACCTGATTGAATTCGTTCACCGTAATCGTTTGCCCGTTCGCCGATCCCGTCATATCGAGCGTAAATCCCGCGAATTTGTAACCGCTGGCCGGAACGCCGGTCACCTCCACCGCGGCGCCCGCATCGAAGAAGCCGTCGGCCGAGTCCTGGCTCAAGCTGATCTTGCCCGCCGCCGAGGGATACGGAAACGCGTCCAGAAAGTACTTGGTCTTGAAGGTAGCCGTGTAAGTAACAGCGTCCGTCCCGGCCGTAACCGAGTGGGCGCGATCTCCGCCATCGCTCCATTTCTCGAACAATCGCATCGTGGCGCCGCCGTTCTCAGGAAAACTCGCGTCCGCCTCCACCGTGTGCGCGGACCCGGGCTGCCACCGGAAGCCAGCCGGCGTGAAATAGCGCTTTCCATCAATCAGCAGCGCCGCCGAACTCGCGCTGCTCTTGAAAATCACTGGCGGAGTAGTACTGAAATTCAGCTTCAACTGCTGCCGCCGCTCATCCACCACTCCCCGGAACCCCTCCGGCGCCAAGTTCGTGTACCCATTCCGTCCCAGGAACGGCGACGTCATCGAAGTGAGATAGAACCCCGGATTGGCCGAAATCGTCGCCGTGACAAGAGTCCCGTCCCGGTAGTAGCCATCCCCCCCAGCCGGCACGATCGCCACCGTCCCGGCTCCGGCCGGAGAAATCTCCGGTTGAATCCTCACGAAGCGGATCATATTCGCCACAAACAGCGTGGTATCGGCCGTAACCTGCACGGTCTGCTTCTGCATTCCATCGTTGCTCCAGCGGCCAAATAGATAGCGCGCGTCGGCATCAATTTGCAATGCCTCCACGTCCAGCGTGTGCGTCGATCCCACAGCCCACGCATAGTTCACCGGCGTCTGCACCGCCTCCCCATCCACAATCACCCGCTTGCCCGCCGGATTCGTGGCCAGCGTCACGCCCTTTGTGGTGCCGTAAAGCCGTCCCACCGCGTCCAGATCCCCCGCCGATAGCGCTTCCGTCTGGCCAATCGGAATCCCGGCCGGAATCGTTTCAATCGCCAGTTGGCCGTTCTTGCTGAAATCCGTCGCCGCGTAATGCATGATCGAGCTGTAGTCGTAATCGCCCACATCAATCGGCTGATCGCTGAACGTGCCGAACTGGCTATACCCGGATTTCTCAATGTTTTCGAAAAGAATCCGGATGTGATCGCTCGCGTCGGACCGCGCCTGCTCGTGTTCCAGCCCCACCGCGTGCCCAATCTCATGAATCAGCGCGCCCGTAGGGCAAAGCTCACTGCCGAAAATAAACTGCTCTCCACCCGCCACCCCCAACGACGACGAAGCGCAAACCGAGTTATCCCTCGACGGCTTAAACGTAACCCAATCTGTCTCTTTTCCATGCGCCACAAACCGGATCGGAGTCTTATCCTGCCAGTGTTGTATCGCCCCCAGTATAAAAGCAGTGTTCTTAATGGATGGGTCGATCGCGTAAGGAATGGTGGATTTGGGCCAATAAACCGCCGGGTCGGAGACGAACAACGCCTGCTTCCGGCCGTCGGGCTTTGCACTTCGCTCCGCCAGCGCCTTGATCAGAACGTCGGCTTTTCCCAGAATGATGTCGCCCTGGTAGATC
>JANYCV010000392.1 GCA_025360145.1 Acidobacteriaceae bacterium | reverse complement strand
CCTTCTCATGTCTTTGCTGCCTTTCTTCGAGTGGGCCGAACATTCGGCCGTCGGCGAGACCATACGCAACTCGCTGTGGCTATTTCCCGTCATCGAGTCCTTTCATCTACTCGCGTTAGTGCTGATAGGCGGCTGTATTTTAGTAGTCGACCTTCGTCTGTTCGGCTTTGGATTGCGAAATCAGCCTGTCGCACGGCTGGCGCTCGATACGCAGCGGTGGTTGATCGGCGGTCTGGTGGTGATGGTTGCCTCCGGAATACTTCTATTCACGTCGGAAGCCACAAAGTGTTACTACCACATGGCATTTTGGGTGAAGATGACATCCCTATTGCTGGCGCTCCTCTTCACTTTCACGGTGCGCCGCAGAGTGACGATGGCCGAGAATGCCGGGCCGCTCTGGAGCAAGCTGGTGGCTCTGGTTTCCGTCACGCTCTGGTCTGCCGTTGGGATTGGCGGACGATGGATCGGCTTCTCATAAGTCTTCACCAGCGCTCCACTTAAGGGCTGGTGGCATCGCGGCTTTTCCACATCGCCGGCGGGGCCATTTTCCGGATGCCCGGCCATACGGACACAATCGCTCCATCCGCTTCCAAGAGCATCACGTTTCCATTGCCTGTGGTTCAACTATGCCGGACGGCTCTTAGTTCCGCTGACGATAAGAACCTCAGCCGGGAAACTCATCCCGCGGTCTGTCGAGTACCCGCGAAGAGCTTCGAGCGACTGACGCTTCACTTCAGCCGACTGCTCCCTTGAGAGCGTGGCGATCTTTTCACGAAGCTTCTCAGACATCTCGCATCGCAATGCCCAATAGTCTTCAACTGAGAGCTGCGCTTGTATTGTGAATTGCAGCAGGCGCTCGGATGGAGCCATCGCGCCAGCCTCGCCAAGAACGTCCAGTAACTTGCCTGGGCTGGCAAAGCGGAATGCGTCCGGAGCATCGGTCGCAGGTGCTGGCAAATCGACATACCGTTCGATGACTCGTTGCAGCGTGTAGTGAAAAGGATTCCTTTCGGCGAAATGCCAGACCGCCAGGGCCAGTTTCCGTCCTGGCTTGAGTACTCTCAACATCTCGCAAACTGCGTCAACAGGAGATGGAAAGAACATCACACCGAAGCGGCTGACCACGGCATCGAAGGTATCGGCTGGGAACGGCAGATGGTCTGCAAAGGCTACGTCAAATTGTGCATTCCTGAACCCAAGATGGTCTGTCGCCCGGCGAGCGGCTGCCACCATCTCCGGAACCGGATCGATCCCAAAGACCTTGCCTTCGGGTCCGACCAAGGCAGCTACGCTCAAGGCCGGATCTCCGGGACCCGTAGCAATATCCAGAACTGCGTGTCGACTGCCAATCAGCCCATCCTCGACAAGAGCTTGCGTGACCAACGCAAACATCTGCCGGATAATTTCGCGGTGCTTCTCCCAGAACGGCGCGGCGCTACTCCATGTGTTAATAACCGCCTGGTCGGGTTGCATCAACACAAGTATAGATACCGGGCGGTTGACGGCGCATCCGGAAGTATTGTCCGGATTGCCGATACTCGTCTCAATCCAGGTCAGGCGGGAAAGGCTTCGACGACGCTTCCTGTTGATTCGGTCGGCACCACCCGCGTAAGCCGGAATCCCGCTTTGTCGAGCAACACACGATACTCCAGTTCGTGCGCCCCCGGCAAGGTACGCATGATGATGTCGACCATCTTGCCCAGGTGCGGGTCTCACCGGCCGGAAGCACCATCCTTGATGATCAGCGACCGGCTCCGGCCTGCCAAGCGGTCACGCCTCCCTATTTCTTCTTCGCGGGTGGTGGTGGCGGGGCATCCGGCATCGGCGCTGATGCATGGTCATGCACGATAACCCAGTCGTTGCCGCGCTTTTCAAGCACCTCAGTATTGCGGCCTTCTCCCTTCATCACCTCACCGGTCTTCGGGGTGATTTCAAACGAGGAAGTAAACGTCGCCCAGGCGATGTTTCCATTCTTATATGCCTTGAAATCTGGACTCATCGTTATCTTGATCGACTTCCACGTCGAGAAAACCTTCTTCACTCCATCTTCATATTCCTGCCAGCCGCTGTACTTGAGCGGCGTGACGTCATAGAACGGCAGGCCCGGGTCCTTGGCGTAGTATTGCGCCACCTTGGACGGGTCAAGCGTGGCCCAATCCGCCATCATTTTCTCCATCAACGGCTTAAGTTCAGCCGTTGCATCTTCTGTTTTTGCCGGCGCGGCCGGACCGGCCGGACCGGCACAACTGGCGAGCAATACTGCCAGCACCGCAATGAGCGCTCTCATAGTTGTTGCTCCTTATTTGGGTTTCGTCGTCTGGTGAAACCAGCACATAATACCACATTCACACGCCATGGGTACGGCCCATCCGAAAGTTATTCTGCGTAGACTACCAAGACACCTGCCAGCGTAACAACGCAAGCCTGTAGTCTCCTTCTGGGAGACAAGTCCATCGACAAACCCGTTCCTTAATTTCAACGGGCGCTATTCGCCTCGACTCAATCCGTTAAGCGAACTGCACTCTCCTACG
The DNA here is from genome assembly GCA_025360145.1 of Acidobacteriaceae bacterium. Classification (GTDB taxonomy): domain Bacteria; phylum Acidobacteriota; class Terriglobia; order Bryobacterales; family Bryobacteraceae; genus JANXXV01. Next base: position 174 of record JANYCV010000392.1, on the reverse strand, counting down.
ATCCCGCGCCGTCACTTCTTTTCGTCATACGGAGCGCCCGTGCCGGACGAGCCTAGAAACAACTTCCGCCCGTCAGGAAACGTAACATCCCTGCCGTTTGCCCGATTCGAACCGTCCTTCGACTGATACCCGTCGAACAGTATCTCCGTTCCCGGCTTCAGCGAATCTTTCGTG
>JANYCV010000085.1 GCA_025360145.1 Acidobacteriaceae bacterium | reverse complement strand
GCGGGGGCGGCTTCGGCGCCAATGGATTATCGTTTTGCCGCGGTATCTCCGCTGTCCGCCCCTCCATACCCAATAAGTGCGCCAGGGCGATCGTCCCTAGACCGCCGGCGCAATCACGAAAAAAGCCGCGTCGTGTCTCGATCTGCATAAAATCTTTGAAGGTCATGATCTACTCCCTGGTGAGAAATTCGTCTAGATTGAGAAGCACCCGGCTAAGACCTACCCAGGCGGCAGCTTCGACTCTATCAACCGCAACCAATTCCATCGGAAATAACGATTCGGCGGATTGCGGCTCGTTCTGCAGAATTGCTTTCTGCTTTTGAAAGTAACTTAGGAGCCGCTCGGACTCAATTGGTTCGGCCTTGCGTGCGAGACACAACTCAAAACCGTAATCCAGCCGGTTTTGAAACGTTCCGGACGCTTCCCTTAATATCCGCTCGGCAAGAGCCTGGGCCGTTTCCAAAAACGCGGGGTCGTTCAGCAGATTTAGCGCCTGCAATGGTGTATTCGAGCGTTGGCGCCGGCAAGCCGCCACGCTTGCATCGGGCGCGTCGAAATTCATCAGCAGTGGATACGGTATGGTTCGTTGGAAATGAATATAAATTCCCCGGCGATAACGGTCCCGCCCCTGGCTCTCTTCCCATTTCACCCAGTCACTATTCCCAAAAGCCAGTTTGCTCACAGACTCTGGCTGGTAGGGCTGTACACTCTTTCCGCCAATTACCGAATACAGCAAACCGCTGGCCGAGAGCGCACTGTCCCGGATTAGTTCGGCTGGGAGGCGAAATGCGGTCTGGCGGGCCAGCATCGTGTTATACGGATCGCGGATTTGTAGATCCGGCCTGGCGTTAACAGACTGTCGGTAGGTGGCCGACATCACTATCAGCTTGTGCATATGTTTCATGCTCCAGCCGCGATCTATAAATTCGGCGGCCAGCCAGTCGAGAAGCTCCGGGTGGGACGGCTTTGCGCCTTGGGCGCCGAAATCATCGGGAGTCGTGACGATGCCCTGTCCAAATAGCTCTTGCCAGAAACGGTTGACCATAACTCTCGCCGTCAGAGGGTTACTTGGGGACATCAACCATCGTGCGAGTGCGAGCCTTGTAGGTTGCGGCCCGCCGGATGCTGCATGCAGCACTGCCGGTGTCGCGGGCTGCACTTCCACCCCATTCTGCCGATAGTCGCCGCGGATTGCGACGTGGGCTTTCCTGAGCTCCGAACTTTCCGTTATCGTTTGCGCCTGACTTAAATCAGCGAACGAGGCATTCAGATCATAGAGCTTCTTTTGCAGCTCTTTGAACCCTAATTCCTTGTAGACTTTACTGCCGGCCACCTGGTGATACCACTCCACCAGATGATCCGTGATCGCATCCTGCTCGTAGCGGCTCCGGCTTGCAACGGGAGTCCTGAGGATTTTCTCGCCGTGGTCAACCATCTTCTGCACTGTGTCGAAGGCGACATCAAGATCGGTCCACTTGCCGGGATTTTCGGCGCCGTCAAGCATTTGGCGCTCCCATGCGGTCTGCCGCTCGGTGACGTGGTATTCGGCAAGAAGATTCCGGCGTTTGCGGTAATAATCTCCGACACCCTGCAGGTGAGGTCCCCGTTCACCGGGCAAGGGAGCTTCAATATTGACCTCGTCGGCATTGTTGAAGAAGGCGAAGAACTGATAAAACTCTTTTTGGCTGATGGGGTCGAATTTGTGATCATGGCATTGGGCACAACCAACCGTAAGCCCAAGCCACACCGTGCCAACCGTACTCGCACGGTCCACTACCTGTTCAAAACGGAACTGCTCGATGTTCACGCCGCCTTCCCGGTTGGTGAGTGTGTTGCGGTGGAAACCGGTAGCCACCTTCTGATCCACCGTGGAACTAGGAACCAGGTCGCCGGCGATTTGTTCAAGCGTGAACTGATCAAACGGCATGTCGCGATTGAGGGCCTCGATCACCCAGTGACGGTATCGCCATGCGTGCGGTCTCCGGTTGTCCTTTTCGTATCCATCGCTGTCGGCGTAACGCGCGAGGTCGAGCCAGTATCGAGCCCATTTTTCGCCGTAATGCGTGGACTTCAATTTCTTATCTACCAGTCGCTCGTAGGCGTTCGAGCTATTGTCAGTCACGAATTCAGCGATTTCGTCCAAGGTGGGAGGAAGACCGGTCAGGTCGAGACTGACGCGCCTGATAAGCTTACGTTTGTCCGCTTCCTGCGATGGCTCGATACCGTCGGACTCAAGCTTGGCGAGCACGAAGGCATCGATTGGATTACGAACCCAATCTGATTTGCGGACGGAAGGCGCTCCCTGTCTCACGATCGGTTGAAAAGACCAATGGGTCGATTTCGGCGGACTCGCCGCCACAACTCTCTCAGTTACCGGCCATACGGCGCCTTGATCGATCCACGCGCGGAGCAGGCCAATCTCATTTGACGTCAACTTCGCCCCGGCTGGCGGCATGATGCGCCCCTCGACCACGCCCGCCACCATATGAATCAATTTACTGTCACCACTCTTGCCGGGTTGGATCACTGCGCCCGAGTAGCCTCCCCGAATGGCGTCCTCACGCACGTCCAGGCGAAGACCGCTCATCTGCTGCCGCGCGCCGTGACAGCCCTGACAGCGCGTCCTCAAAACAGGCTCAATGTCCCGCGCGAAGTCGATGCGCCCCACAGCCGCTGGAGGAATATCGGCTCTCGATTGGGGAGACCAGAGAAGGAGCGCGCAAAAGACAAGTCGTAACAAATCCATTTTTATGTACCCTCTCAATGCCATCGTTCGCCCGTGCCCTGCCGAAGAGTCACTAGCATATCGATTCGAACATCCTTCCAGATTTCAGGTTCACCACTAGGCCATTCAACCACGACGGACTCCAAGCCGGCGCTGCTATCCCCCAGGCCGAAAGAGACTCTAATATCGCTACTGCTCAGATAGCTGCCATCTGCGTGTACCCGGCGCCACAAGGGTTTTTGGCCTCTCCGGAACAGCCCCACCTTAGCTCCGATGGCAAAGCGGTTCCCTCGGGCAGCCCGAAGACCGATCATGAGCCAATGATGACGGGTGCCAACGTCATTGAGTAGAAGCTGCACCGGTCCATTATTGTTGGTGACGACGATATCAATCGCGCCATCGTTGTTGATATCGCCAAATGCCGCGCCGCGACCTACGCCCGGCACTTGGAGGGCGGGACCGGCAAGCAGGCTGACGTCCCGAAAGAATTTTCCGCTCTCGTTGTGGAACAACTGGTTCCGCTGTTGATAGGGATACGGTTTTCCACGAAGTGCCTCCACCAATGTAACTGACCCGTTCGCCACGAACAGATCGAGGAATCCATCGTTATCGTAGTCGAACCACTTGGTCCCGAAACCGGTGCCCGAGAAATTCGTCTGCGATAAACCGTATTGTATAGTCGCATCGGAGAAAGATCCCCTTCCATCGTTCACGTACAAGGCATTCGTCTCTTTGGCCAGATGGGTGACGAAGAGATCCTCATCGCCATCATTGTCGAAATCATCAGAGGTGACTCCCATCCCAGCCTGCGCGGCGCCATCGGCGTTATATGCGACGCCGGAGATCAGCGCGAGGTCTTTAAACGTTCCGTTACGCTGGTTAATCCACAACTGGCTTTCAGTTCCATCATTGGCGACGAAGATGTCGGTCCAGCCATCGGAATTGAAGTCGGCGCAAACAACGCCGAGACCCTTTCCGAAAGCCGCGCCGATGCCGGAGGACACCGTTACGTCTACGAATTTACCCTTCCCTGTGTTCCGGAAGAGACGGCCCGGCAGGGAATGATAGATCGCCGGATTGCAATAATCCTGGGCACCGGTTTTGTCATAGCATGAAATATTACCCCGGACCGTGAAGTCGACGTAATTGGCGACGAACAGATCCAGATTACCGTCGCGATCGTAATCGAGGAATGCCGCACTTGTCGGCCAGCGGACCTCATCCAGTCCGGCCTCGCGCGTGACGTCTGCAAAAGTACCATCGCCATTGTTCCGGTACAAAATGTTCGAGCCGACATTTGTCACGTAGAGGTCGGGATGGCCATCGTTGTCAAAATCGCCGACCGCCACGCCCATGCCGTATCCCTCAAAGCCGAGGCGGGACTGCTCGGTCACGTCAGTAAATTGAAGCTTACCGGAAGGTATGATCTCGTTCCGGAAAAGGCGGTGTCCGGGCCAGTGATCGCGCGGCGGCGGAAATAAAGCCTGTTTCAGGCTCTTGCGCGGGTCCAGCATCGTGCCCTGCAGAAGATAGATGTCCAGATCGCCATCGCCGTCGTAGTCGAACAAGGCAACGCCCGCGCCCATGATCTCCGGAAGCAGGTACTCACCCGTCGCTCCTGTGAAGTGCTGAAACCGCAGTCCCGTTTCAGCCGCAACATCGTGGAAGATAGGAACGCCTAGCGGACGCTTCCCGGCGGGTGCGTTCTTGGCCGCGGCCCAAGCTAGTGCGAGGAACGCGACCGCTAGCGCGGCGCTTCTCACTGCGTTATACCAGGATTCTCAAAAGTTTGCATGTCCTGGTCGATCGCTCTCACAAGATCGGCATGTCCAAGAGCAGTTGCTTGCTGCCTGGCTTTGCGGGCGCAGGAAATCGCCCGCTCGTGATCGCCAGACGCTGAATACGCCGTGGCTAGCCCGAACAGGTACAGAGGCGTTTGTTCGTCCTGTGGGACAAGTGACTTGAGGAAACATTGGACAGCATCGGCGGGCTTGTTTTGAACCAGCATCATACGGCCAAGATAAAAATATGCAAGCCGGTAGTTTGGCCTGTTCTCGAGCGCCCGCCGATACTGCTGGATCGCTTCATCCACGTACCCCATGCGTTCAAGTGCCTGGCCCCGGTTTGCGTAAGCCTCCGCGTAGAAAGGGTTGATCTCAAGCGCTCGCGCGAATGCCGCGGCGGCTTCTACCGGTCGATTTTGGGTGCCGAGGACCACGCCAAAATTGAAGTGAAGCTCGGTCTGGCTCGGGTTGATGGCCATGGCTTGATTATAGTGCCGCCCCGCCTGATCGATCTGGCCGAGCTTGCCGTAGAGCGAGATCAGGTTTATGTGGGCCTGGATAAGGCCCTGATCGATTTGTAATGCCCGCTCCTGCTCGCGGGCAGCTTCTTCCATCTTTCCAGCCGCTTCCAGCCGGACTCCTTTCTTGAGGTGGTTCAGTGCGCCGCCCGCCCCAAGATCCTCGATTGAATCTAGAAGCGAATTGTCCAGCGGCGGTAGGCCAGTCCTGTCTCTCTGGTACAGCACGAAATGCTTTTCCGACTCTGCCGCTTCGCCGAGATCGCGGAGGGCCAGCGCGAGCGCATAATGTGCGGACCCAAAGTTGCGCGCCAACTCGCACGCTTTGCGAAAGTGTTCGACAGCTTGTGCCAATTCGCCGCCGGCAGCAAGCACTCGGCCGATCCAGTAATGTGCATCCGCCAGGCCAGGATTTTGCTGAACGAGGAGATCCAGAACCTTGCGGCTTTCTTTCAAATCACCTGTTTCCAATAGCGATCTGGCCAACTGGAGGCGCGCTGGAAGATAGTTCGGGTCGAGATGCGAAGCATCCCGAAGGTTCCGCGCCGCCTCGGCGTGTTTTCGCAAGATCGATTGGACCGTGCCCAGGTAGTAGGCCCAGCGAAAGCCGCTTGGTTCAAGTACGCGCGCGCGGCGGTAGCAGACCTCCGCCGATTCGTGCTGCTCGTAAGCCTGCAGGATCATACCCAGGTGGCCGTTCGCTGTAGCTTTGCGTGAGTTGTTTCGCGCTGCTTTGAACGATTGCCGCAAGCGTTCGCGGATATCGCTGGGGATACGATCCAGAGAGAGTTCCGGCAGTTCGGGAAATACGGCGCCCGAAGCGGACAAAACAACGGCGGCTATAAAGGTCAGTCGAAGCCCCACACACATCAGTGGATATCAGAACCCGCTACCAGGTTACCCTCCAGACGAACTGGATCTCCCGCGCATTCCGCGCGCTGAAAATTTGGCCGACAGTCGGCGTCGAGATGTTCGTATTGGGATTGCCAAAGCCCGTTTTGTTGAAGGCATTGAAGAACTCAAACCGCGTCTGGAGGTTTACTCGTTCGGTAATACGGGTGTTCTTCAACAGCGAGAGATCCCAGTTGTTGAGTCCGGGGCCATCCAAAAAGCGCGTGCCGGAATTTGGTATCGTGCCAACCGGCGCAACGACGAACGCGCTGCTATCAAACCAGCGGCTGTTGCTCCGCTGGCCCGTTGGCAAAATCCCGCTGCTAATGCGGTTAGGGCGGGCGCCGAACAGGCCGGCCTGGGTGTTCGACAGATCGATACTGCGAGGCGTGAGTGGAAATCCGGACTGGAACGTGGCAATAGCCACGAGTTGCCAGCCACTGACGAGCTTATCGGCGGCCCCTTTGGCTGAGTTCATGAAATGTTTGCCGGCTCCAAAAGGAAGTTCATAAGTGGAGCTGAAGACTAGCCGATTCCGCACGTCGAACTCGGTTCGGCCCTTGTCCAGCCGCACATTCCAGGGCACCATGGATTCGCCCTGGCTCGTCCCAAAGTCCATGGACCTGGACCAGGTATAACCGAGCCGGTAACTCAGACCCTTGCTGAATCTCTTATTCATGTCCACCTGAAGCGAATGGTAAGTGGATCCGCCAATAGCCTTGTCTTGGATGAAGCCCCCAAAAATAGGAAATGGCAGGCGGCTCGCCAACGGCTCTGGGCCTGGCCGGGCGACATTGTAATTCATTCGCTTGAACAGATGAACCCCGTGGGATCCGACATAGGCCGTTGAAAGAAGCGTGTTGCCCGGCAGCTCACGCTCGATACTGAATGTCCATTGTTGCAGATAGGGGTCTTTCCGGTCCGGGTCCACGGAGAGCTGAAATCCGCCCAGGCTCAGGCTGGGTAGCCCAAACTGGCCTGCGATCGGAACAGTGGGGGTGTTGGGGTCGCTCTGCTGCGAAACCGAAACCGTAAATGGCACGCCCAAGCTCATGAACACATATTCGTTGAACACCAAGGTCTCGTAGAAGAGCCCGTAGCTGCCCCGCACAGACCACTTGTCGCGGCCAAAGGGTCTCCACGCGAAACCAAAGCGCGGCGAGAAATCCTTGTAGTTGGTTTGAACGATTTCGCGCGAAACCCCATTCTTACCGGCGAGGGGAATTTCAAAAGAAGTATTGGGGGCGAAGCTTTCGTTCGCGGGGCGGAAAGCCTGGATGTTATCGTACTTATCATACGGGGGCTTCGGGAATTCCCAGCGCAAGCCAAAACTGAGGGTGAGGTCTTTAGTTGCCCTGAATGTATCTTCCACGTACGCCGCGGACGTCCAGGAACGGCGATACGGAATGGTGAGTTTGGTCAGGCCCGTTGCGACAAATGGGTGCCCCAGAAGGAAGTCGGAGAACGGATTGCCTGAGAATCGCCCGTTAAAAGTGAACGAACCGGCAACGGCGTTAAAAATCGGGTCCGTAACTTGCAAGCGGTTGAACTGTGCCCCAAAATTGAGTGAGTGGCGGCCTTTGATCCAGGATAAGTTCTCGGAGTAACTGTAGTTATTGCTGAGACTAAATACGCAGTTCACGGAAGTGTAACTGGCGAACAGCAGGTTCATCCAGGGAGGTTGCCGGCAGGCGGGGAGCTGGTTCACATTGGAAAGCCCCAATTCTTTGTTGAAATCGCGTTCTCCAATGCCTGGTCCAACCGCACTATTGTCCAAGACGTTCCGATAGCGAATAATCTCCACTGAAGACAAAGAAGTTACACCTCCACTTGGCCCGTTCTGGGAATCGGGTTGGGGGTGTACACCGTTTGCGGGTGGTCGAAGATGCTGTCCAAGACGTTGTAAAAAGA
>JANYCV010000320.1 GCA_025360145.1 Acidobacteriaceae bacterium | reverse complement strand
GGCCGATGTTGTCCAGTCCCAGGAACCCGCCTTGAAAAATATTGCGCCCTTCCGAATCTTTCCGGTTCACCCACCAGGTAAAGTTGATCATCAGCTTGTGGAAGACGCGCTCCAGGAAATTCTTGTCGCCCTTTCCGGTGCGCTTTCGCTCAATGCGGTAAACACGCAGCGCGGCCCATGCATGCACCGGCGGGTTCACATCCCCCAGCGCCCACTCATAGGCCGGCAGTTGCCCGTTCGGATGCATGTACCATTCGCGCAGCATCAGAATCAGCTGCTCTTTCGCAAAGTCGGAATCCACCAGCGCCAGCGGCAGGCAATGGAACGCCAGATCCCAGGCGGCGTACCAAGGGTATTCCCACTTGTCCGGCATGGAGATCACGTCCGCGTTGAACAGGTGGGACCACTCGCCATTGCGCCCGTACTTCCGCTCCACCGGGGGCGGGGGCATGGCAGGGTCGCCGTCAAGCCAGTCTTTCACCTCGTAGTGGTAGAACTGCTTGGACCACAATAGTCCGGCGAACGCCTGGCGCATCACGTTGCGGCCATCGGGGGACAGATCTTGCGGAATGATGGTCTCGTAGAACTCGGCGGAATCGGCGCGGCGGTCGCTCAGGATTTCGTTGAAATCCGTCCCGATGCCCCCGTTTGGCGGAAGAACGTCGCACAGGCGCAATCGAACGGTGGCGCTGGCGCCGGCATCGATCCTCAGATGATAGTGCGCCGCCGCCTTGGTCCCCTCCCGCGCCGGATTCACGGCATTACGATCGCCGTGGACCACATAAGCGTGGAACGCATCCTTCACATACGGGCTGGCATTGCCGCTCTGGGATAATCGCTCGTAGTTCGTCTCATTCCCGGTGAACAGCAGCGTAGGCGCGCCTTCGCAGGCCAGCCAGCGGCGTCCGTAGTACAGGTCGTCGAGCGCAACCGTGGGGCTATGGTTGTCAAAGAATCGGAGCGCCGGTTTCGGTTCGCCCGATTTCCACGACCATGTATTCCGGAACCACACCGTCGGCAGCAGATCGATATCGGCCGCTTCCGGGCCGCGATTGGCAATCGTGATCTGGATACAGATGTCGTCAGGCTCGGCCTTGGCATATTCGACGAAGACGTCGAAGTAGCGGTTGTCGTCGAAGATGCCGGTATCGATCAGTTCGTACTCCGGTTGCGACCGGTCGCGCTTCCGGTTCTCCTCGACAAGTTGCGCGTAAGGGAACGCCTTCTGCGGATACTTGTAAAGCATCTTCATGTAGGAGTGCGTCGGCGTGCTGTCCAGATAGTAGTAGCACTCCTTCACGTCCTCGCCATGGTTGCCCTCGTTCCCGTTCAGGCCGAACAGACGCTCTTTCAGGATGGCGTCCTTGCCGTTCCACAGCGCCATGGCGAAGCAGATATTCTGGTGGCGGTCACACAGGCCCGCGAGGCCGTCTTCGTTCCAGCGATAAGCCTTTGACCGCGCCTGGTCATGCGTCAGATAGTCCCAGGCGGTGCCATTGGCACTGTAGTCTTCGCGAACCGTGCCCCATGCCCGTTCGCTGACGTAGGGCCCCCAGCGCTTCCAGTGGGCTGATTTGTCGGAGGATTGTTGGAGGCGTATTTCTTCGCGGGTCATGGAGAGGCTGTGGCTAATTATAAGCTGTGCGAAGCGGGAAGTTTAGCAGTCAGACCGCCGGTGCATTATGATGACACTTCGGAGATCACCGTATGAATCCAATCCCAATTAACCAGCAGCAGGCACTTGTTGACAGACTCATGAAGGCCTGTGGCGGGGCATACTCCCCCGGCATCCGGCGGAAGTATTTTCTCACCGGCCCGCAGTGGGCCGCCTCCTATGAAGGGCACGCACTCTTCCATGCGCCTACTCGCAAGCCGGTCGGCTTTGAAGAGGTAATCGAGAAGTACGCGGAAGTGGGCATTGGCCACTGGTGTACCCACGACACCGACGTAATCCCCACGGACGACATCTTCACCGAGCGCCAGGACGCCACCGTAGAACGCATCAAGGCGTCGCTCAAGAAGAACGGACTGAAGTGTTCCATGGTCACCACCGAGACTTTCCACCACGCTGTGTGGGCGGCCAGTCCCGCGGCGGAGGCCCCGCAGGTTCGCGAATACGCAGCCCGGCGGTTGAGCAACACGGTAGCAATTGGACATGAACTGGACGCGCAATACGCCGTCTACTGGCCGGGATCGCTGGGCTACTATGTGCAGGGTGCGATCGAAGAAACGCAGACGCTGCGCTGGTTTGCCGATGGTCTGAATGCCGCCTGCGAAGCGGACATCGCCATTGCTAAGGCCAAGGGACGACCCACTCTAAAGCACTGTCTGGAGGCGAAGCCGTTCGAGCCGCAAGCTGAAA
>JANYCV010000316.1 GCA_025360145.1 Acidobacteriaceae bacterium | reverse complement strand
GCCGGCGCTGCCTGGCTCGATTTCGACAACGACGGCCTGCTCGACCTTTTCGTTGTGAACTACGTCGACTGGAAGCCGGAATTTGACCAGTTCTGCGGCGATGCGGGGCGCGGCATCCGTGTTTATTGCCACCCGCGTCTGTTCAAGGCTACCGCCAACCGCCTCTACCGCAACCTTGGAAACGGCCGCTTCGCCGATGTCACTGCCCAGTCCGGCATCGCCGCCCATCTAGGCAAGGGTATGGCCGTCGCGGTTGCCGACTACGACGGCGATGGCTTCCCTGACCTGTTCGTGACTAACGACAAGATGCCCAACTTCCTCTTTCACAATCTCGGCAACGGCCGGTTCGAGGAAGTGGCGTTCGCGGCTGGCGTCGCGCTGGTGGATACCGGGACCGAGATGTCCGCCATGGGAGCGGAATTCCGCGACATCGACAACAACGGGCTTCCCGATATTGCGGTCACGGCCCTGGCAGGCGAGACCTTCCCGCTGTTCCGCAACCAAGGCCGGGGATCGTTCGCCGATGCCGGCCACGCGTCGCGCCTGGGGCTGCTCAGCCGCCTCTACAGCGGCTGGGGCATCGGTCTTTTCGATTTCGATAACGACGGATGGAAAGATATTTTCACCGCGAACTCGCATGTGAACGACCGGGTGGAGGCATTCGAGGCAACCGCATACCGGCAGCACAACACCGTGTTCCGGAACACGGGGGATGGCCGCTTTGAGGACGTGTCCGGGTTCGCCGGCCCAGGCTTTCTTGAGGCGGCGCGCGCGCACCGGGGATGCGCATTCGCCGACTTCGACCAGGACGGCCGAATCGACGTGGTCACCTCGTCGCTCGGCGATCGTCCGGAGCTCTGGCGGAATGTCAGTCCCCAGGGCAACACTTGGCTGATCCTGAAATTGACCGGCACCAAGAGCAATCGCGACGGCATCGGAGCGGTGATTCGGATCGGCGATCAGACCAATCACATGACCACGAGCGTGGGCTACGCGTCTTCGAGTTACTTCGGCGTACACTTCGGCACGGGAAAGCGGAAGGAAGTCGAGCGGATCGAAATTCGATGGCCGAGCGGAGTCCGCCAAATCCTGCGGAACGTGAAGACGAATCAGGTTCTCAAAGTTCGTGAATTGGATGCGTCTCTAAGGTAGGGAGGTGGAGGCCAGCGATGCCCGCAATCGGTGATAGGCGGCCAGGGCGTGGCGCGCCTCGGCTTCCCGATGGGTGAGTTGATAAGCGCGGAAGAGCTGGAAATGAATGTTGCCAAGGGCTTCGCTGTTGGAACCCCCGTCGGTACCCGCATCGATACCCATGGAAATGGCATCCCGCAACAGGGGAATTGCTTGCTCGGCCTCTCCCGTCTGCAGCAAGCCCTGGCCCAGCGCGGCGCGTGCCGGCAACAGCCCGGCATCACGGGCTATCGCTGCGCGCAGGTACGGAATCGCGGCCGCCGGCTGCTGCAGGTTGAGCAGCGACGCGCCGTACAGGAACTGAACATCGGCCGCCTTACTGGTGAGTAAACTCCTCAGCGCGGCCATGGCAGCGTCGTAGTCGCGGATGCGGAAGAGCGCCCATCCCAGGCCCATTCGCGCCGCACGGTTTTCCGGTCCAAGCGCGAGCGCGGCACGCCACTCAACAGCCGCTTCACGCCAGCGCCGCGCAGCGTCGTGAACCTGGGCCGCATGCAAATGCGATTCGATCGACGGGGGCAAAGCCAGCAATTTGTCCCAGGCTTCCGACGCGGCCCGGCTCCGCCCCAGCGCTTCATACCCGCGCCCCAGCCCATACCAGACACGCGCGTTGTCCGGCAGCAGTTCGGCGGCGGCGCGCAGGTGAACCACCGCCTCACCGGGTTTGCCGATCCCGAGCAAGGCTTCGCCCAACATCAGCCGCGCATTGCGCTCACCTGGGTTGGCTGCGATCACCAACTCCAGCGACTGGATTGCTTTTGCGAAGTCGCCGAGTTCCAGATGACTGGCGCCCAGAAAAAGCCGCGCGGGCAGCAGATCGGCTTGCAACTGCAAGGCGGCCGACGCGTGCAAGACCGCTTCCGGGTAATGTTTGGCCTTGTATTCGGTGATGCACAGATTCAGCAGCAATACCGGGTTTCCGGGCGATGCCCGAACCAAACTCCGGTAGATGCCCACGGCCTCGTCCAGCCTGCCGGCCGCCGCCAGTTCCTGGGCTCGCCGCGCCTCATTGGCCAGATCCGGCGTCTGCGCCCAGGCCGTACAGGCAAGCAGCGCGACGGCGAGAACCATCCTCACAGGTCGCATAATAAATAAAACCGGGTATGTGCTTCACTCAAGTGGGTACGGTCTGGCAGCGTTTCGTGTGGCTGGCGCTTTGGGGTTTTCGTCCCGCTTCCAGCAGCGGGAAGAAGGCGTCCCGCGCCGGCCAGGGGGCCCGCCCCACCTGAGCTGCTGCTGTAGTAATTTCCTGAGTGAAGCAGAGGTGCCGGAATTATTGCGGCGGTTGATCCTGGGCTGCTGCCGTAGTAATTATCTGAGTGAAGCACATACCCAGCTAAATATATGCCCGGCAGAGGATTCGACACTTTCATTGTAATCATTTTTGGCAGTTGCCCCTGCGACTCGTTCCTGGCGGTGCGTCCGCAATTCGACCTGCGGATGCGTCTGGTGCCGCACGTGAGCCTACGAAACGTATTCGCCTCTAAATAATACAAGAATCATTTTCTCAAAGGCCAATACCCGCTTCACGCTGGAAGTGCCGACTCGAAGACTGGACCGTTGCCCCGCAGACCGTACCCCGGCGACTGTTCCAAGCATTGTGTCTGGTGCCAGTCCTATCGCCTGAGATACTGAACCTGCTTTAGCGCCAGCGGATAGTGGGAATCGTGCCACGATTACCTGGTTGCACCACCCCGGCTTGGGTGGATGAAACTTTTGCGAGTTTCTCAAAATAGAACTTCTGGAAGCATCCAAGTCATTAAGACCAGCGAGGACCGGGCAGCCAGCCGCGGCTCAAATAGTCACTGAGGAGGAAGACGAGTAGCATTGCCATACGGAAAAACCCGGCACCGGCGAAGAGCCTCGTCATGGAGCTGGCCCGTCTGATAACCATGAAAAACATGATGACCAGCGTCCCCTTGATGACTGCGATTGTCATCGCCACCATGAAGTTGTACTCGCCCAGGTCGAGCTTCGAGACTGCAACAGTGGTGATGGTGAGCGCCAGAAGAGTGACAAAGACCGCGGCGTAGACTTTGACGGATACCACTTGGTGGCTCATTTTGTGTGTCCTATCAAGTAGAGAAGCGGTTAAAGAAAAATCCAGACAATATCCACAAAGTGCCAGTACAGCCCGATCATCTCGACCGGCGTGTACCACGCGCCGCTGAAACGATTGCGGGCTGCCATTACGATCAGTGTGATGAGCAGGCCCGCGCCGGCAATCATGTGGATGGCGTGCATGCCCGTCATCGCGAAGTAAAGAAGAAACAAGATCTGCGCCTGATGGAAGTAACGCCCATCCTCGTATTGGAATCCCGGGCCGGGGATGTGATGGTCCACCCACTTTTCGTGGTACTCGACGTACTTCAGACTTAAGAACACGCAACCTAAGATCAACGTCAGAATCAAAAACACAATCAGCGCCTTCTTCTGGTCGAGTTGCGCGGCACGCACCGCTAGCATGGGAAGCTTTGCCACTGTACGCGCCAACAACGGTCCTCCGGTTGTCAGATAACGACAGGATTCAATCAAAATGTTTTAGGTGAACAGTATTGAGGCTAAGGCAGGTGAGGATGATTGTCACGATTTTTAAGTTTTCTCTCTTTCAAGGGACAGGAATTCGTCCACCCCCCCGCGCCAAACACGCAGGCCGGAACTTGCACCGGTGAAGGGTATTGAACACTTTCCGACAACGATCCCGCGTCCCACGGGAACCGGGAGCGGGCGGCAAAGAAGTAGCCGGGCTTTAATGCAGGGGGCTGGTCAAGACAGAGCTGGGAGAGGGGAACTTTGCCGGAACGGGGATGGTTACACGTCCGGAGGCGGCCCACTCTACGCCGCGCGAAAGTAAAGTCTGAAAGCCGATGCATTCGTAGTTTGGATTGGGTTCGTTTTTCCAACTGTGGCCTAGCATGGTGGTGTAGACTCGCCCTTTTCCATAGTTCCGGACCCAATCCATGGGTTCGTTTTGCAGCGAGTCCTTCGAGTAGGCCGAAGTGAGAATGGTGAGACCCTGCGCGGGGCCGTGCTGACCGTGGGTTAACTGCTCCGATGGGTGCATCCAGAACTGGGGAATGCCGTTTGTGATGGGGTGAGAGGGGGCGACTACGCGCATCTGAAAATCGTGGCGCGGGCCGTGGCCGGGGTTCATGCCGGTTCCTTTCGGGAGGGTGACGGTTCGTCCATCGTCCGCCACTGCCAGACCGGGGCCGAAGGTTTTGTCGCGCCAGCCCAGACCGATCATTTCGTTGTAGGCGTCCCAGTGAAGGAAGGCGTTATTGGCTGCGTGAAAGATGATGACGCCTCCGCCAGCGCGCACATAGCGTTCAAGGGATTCTTCCGCTTGTTTCGGCCAGCGGACGCCGTCCTCTTTGTGGCCGCCGTTGAAATTGACGAAGACGGCGTTGTATTTCTGAAAGTCCGGTTTCCATTGGTTTGGGTGTGATGCGTCTACGGTAGAAACGTCTACGGTGAAGTGTCCCGTGGCGGCCAGGATCTGGCGCACCGCCGCGGTGGAATATTGCCAGTCGTGATTATTCATGCCATCGACGATCAGAATTTTCAGCGGCCGCGGCTGTGCGGCTAACAGAAAGAGGCAGGCGAGGAGTTTGATCATTGTTTCGATTCTGCCATACGCTGACGGTACGCCTGACGCGCGAATTCGTAGGCTTGGGCGGCGGCGCCTTTTTCTTCCAGGCGGATCTTGGATTCCTTTTGGCTCCAACATTGGTCGACCGCCTTCAGGCACCACTCGGCGCTTTTGCGGGACGCGCGGATGGGTTTGTTCGCGGTGAGGACGAAGATGGGATTGGTGTGCGAGGAGGGCAGGATGCGCAGCGCGATCCAACTGCTGCCTGTGACGTTGACGTCAAACGCGATGGAACGGAGTTGACCGTCGGCGGCGATTTCCTGGCGCGCTACCGCTTCCCCGTTGACGATGAGCTCCACGGGAACGGTGCGGGTGGTGCCGATGCGGGAGCGCTCTACGTCCCAATAGGGCTTCTGGTCTACGCGGAGCTGGCGGACTGCTTCATTCGGCATTTCATCAAGCAACGCGGCAACGTTGGCCGTGACCTTCACCATGCCGGGCGCGGGCATATTTATTTCGCTCGCGCCTTCGCCCATCTGCTGGTTGTTGACGCGGAAGCCGATGATGTGGCTCTTGCCGTCGGAGACGTAGTTGCGGCCTTCGCGAATGCCTTCGGACCAATCGCGGTAATTGAGCGCGCCTTTCTGGCGGACGTAGCTGCGGCCAAGGCCCACCTTGCTGTCGTAGATGCAGGGGAAGTCGGTTTCGCCGCTGATGCGGGTGCGGTAGCCTACGTTGAGCGTGTGATACCAGATGTTGAGTTCCCAGGGATAGGGCGTGTCGACGGCGGAGATGAAGTCGACCAGGTCGTGCGTGACGCCGACGATGAATTCATTCGCGCCTATTCCATCGAAGGGCGGCATCTCCTGGGAGGGGAGCTTGGGGTCCTTCAGCGCTAAGCCCCAACCGGAGTGGGCGAAACCGGTGATGGCGTTCTGCGATTTGGCCCAGCGAAAGACGGGCAGACCCCAACTGGGCCAGTCTTCGATGCGTTTGGCGCCGGGGTACTCCTGTTCTTTCAGGCTGAGCAGCACGATGTGGCCGGTGTGGCTGGAGGGGAAGCCGGAGACCTCCACGTCGTATCGCATCAGGTTATCCGGGGTGGAGAGCTTGTTGTCCTTCCCTTCGAAGAACGTTTTCTGAAAATACCAGCCGGGACCCCAGGTTAAGACCGAGCCGATCTTCAGGTCTTCGCCCAGAATGTGGCGCATCATATCTTGGGGGTAGACGCCCTCGGTGGGTTTTTCATAGTGCGAACAGCCGGCGGCGTGGATGTGATGATCGCCGGAAATCCAGCCGAGCTTCGCTGGATCGATCCAGCGTTCGGCGCGGAACGATACCTGCTGAGGTTTGCCGTTGACATGGATGCGCTGGACCTTTTTGCGGTATTCAGGGCCGCGGGAACACTCAATGGTATAGTCGCCGGAGGGGAGCATGAGGGATTCGCCGTCGGCGCGGTAGACCTGCGGCTGGAAGAAGAAGTCGGGAGCGAGGCGCTTGGCTTGCGAGGGGTAGACGCGGCTGCGCGTGTCGCGGATGAGGAAACCGGCGGTGGTGGGCGTGCCGTCGGAATCGAGGACGCGGAAGGTGACTTTGGTGGCGGGTTTGGCTGTGAAGAGGATGTCGACTTCGTTTCGGAAGCCTAGATCCTGCGAGCCTTGGCCTACGTCGAAGATCAGCTTAGCTTCGCGCTTGCCGGCATCGCGGCTGTAGAGCTGTAGGATGCGGTACTCGACTTCGAGTCCGGAAAGGTGGGGACGCATGGGCTGCCTGGTGAAGAGCTGCACGTCGAGGAAGCGGCGGGTGGCGTTACCCTCAGGGCGGTTGGCGATCTGGCCGGCATTGGGACTGTCTACGGCGAGGACTGCGGTCACGCCGGCTTCATTCTGTACCTTCACGAGGAACGTGCGCCAGCCTTGTTCCTGGAGTTCGGGCTTGGCGGGGCCCTGCTGCACTTTGACGCGGCTTTCGGGGTTGATGTTGACGCCGATGAGGCAGTAGCGGTCGAGGATTTTCTGGATCTGTTCCACGTCGGAGGTGGTGGTGGCGAGGCGGCGGAGTTCTTTCGCGTCCGCGGCGGGGAGTGGATCGCCGAGCATTTCAAGGGAGTCCAGGACGCGGATTAACTGGGCGGCCAGGGGTTGGCGGTCTACCGATTTGACTAGGGGCAGGTCTTCGGCGATGAGGAGGGGTGCGAGCAGGCAGAGCAGCAGGGAGCGCATGACGGGAATATATCAGAGTGGGATCGTTTAAGGCAGAAGGGCCGGTGAAAAGCACCGTCAGTTTTAGAGCACCGGGTTTGAATAGGGGTTGTTGGCGGCATTGCGGTCGCCGGGATCGAGGTTCGACGCGTGTCGTCCGGCGGAAAGAGAACGAGGGAGGCCGGGAAGGCAGATCAAATCTGCCTTGTCTCGTGACGCTGGACTGGGCAAAGGCGTCTTTGGCCAGTTGTGCTTCTCCCCCGTCGCGCACATTGACGCTCGCTGAAGAGGTGGCCTCCGCACCACATTGCTGGTGCAGATTCGCTGGTGAAATCCGGCAAAGCGTCTGATTATCGTTTACTGGGTATGTGCTTGACTCAAGTGGGTACGGTCTCGCCGCGTTTCGTTTGGCTGGCGCATTGGCGCCTTCGTCCCGCTTCCAGCAGCGGGACGAGGGCGTCCCGCGCCGGCCAGGGGGCCCGCCCTACCTTGGTAAGCTGCTGCCGTAGTAATTACCTAAGTGAAGCACATACCCAGCTATCGTTTTTTCAATTTGGTCCGAGTCCCCGCTCCTGCTGGAATGACACGACTTCCCACCCGGTATTCCGTGGCTCCAGCGCTGCGTGGTAGAGATACATTGTTCCTCTCCGAGGCGGGGATAGTGTATGAGCGTCAAACGACCATCGTGGTTTTCGAGTTTCCACGCTCTGCTCGCATGGGTTCAAGCAGTTCAAGGAATCGGGCCGGAAGTCGAAACGAACAGAATCTTTCCTTGAATGCGTAGTGAGTTTCTCCGAATGGCGGAGACATCCCGTGCTGTGAAGAAAACCGTTCACAAGCTCTGCTCCCAGGCAAACTTCTGTTTTGCGTAGAATCACAAATCAACCTCGGGATCCGGACACTTCTACTTAGCTGGATTGATTGTTTCGATGGTGTCTCCCCCGGTATCGGGCAAACGGTAGGCATTACCCTCCTTAGGTTGCCTGGTAGTGCCGTCAGACAAGCTTACCTATTTGCCATAAACGGTCAGGTCCAGAACCCGTGGAGGCGGGGACCCGGCTGCCGCGCATCCGATTTCCGTCCACCTGCGCCCGCGGTGGAGACTTTCGTCTCCATCTGAAACCTTGGTACGATCCTTTGATCCGGATACCAGGGCAGCGAGGGATAGGACGAGACGTCAAGCGCATATTGCCTGTTAGACTTGACGGATGAGCGATACTCCGGAAGACCTGCGGACAGAGGCTGAACAGCGAAGGCTGGAAGTAATTCTGGCCGAAATAGAGCTGGCTATCACCTTGCAGCGGCTATCGTATTCCGAACATTCGCTAGGCGATTCGGCGGCGTCGAACCGGGCACACGGCAACGCAGTGGATTCGCTGCGTAGATCGCGGTATCTTCTTTCGCAGGCGCCGGACGGCAAGGAAGAGATGTGGCGAACGCTTGATTTGAAGATCACGGAACTGGAAGAATTGCTATCGCATCGGGCTGTCTGACGTACGACTTGACCGCGAGAGCAAGAGCGCAACCTGCTGTGGGGCGCGCAGAAGGGGCGTCCGCCCCACCGTTGGCGAAGTTGCACATTGTCAGGAAGTAGAAGTGACAGTAGCGGCGGCTAGAGCTTTTCGAGTTGCATGCGCATTCCGTAGCGTGTGCGCAGAGTAATCTGCGCGCGGTGGGCTACGCGCTGTGCGGGCTCCAGGCGCATCCGCCACCTCTGCCCGATGGTGGCGAGCAGAAGAACTCCCTCGGTCCAGGCGAAGCGTTCTCCGATGCACATCCTGGGCCCGCCACCGAACGGGAAGTAGGAAAATTTGGGCCGGCGATCCTTCGCGTCCGGAGTCCAGCGTTCGGGATCGAAGCGTTCGGGATCTGGAAAATATTCGGGCTTGCGGTGCATGACATAGGGGCTGAGCATGCAGAGAGACCCGGCCGGAATGTGGTAGCCGGCGATTTCGTGATCCTGCATGGCGAGGCGGCTCAAGGCCCAGGCCGGCGGATAGAGGCGCATGGATTCGGCGAAGACCATCCCCGTGTAGCGAAGCTGCGGGAGGTTGTCAAAGCCTGGCTCGCCGCCACCCAGCACCGAGCGCAACTCTTCATGCAGGCGGCGCTCTACGTCCGGATGTTGGGACAGCAGATACCACGTCCAGGTAAGCGCATTGGCGGTGGTTTCGTGGCCCGCCATGAAGAGCGTCAGTGCTTCGTCGCGCACTTGGGTGTCGGTCATGCTGCCACCGTCGCCTTGTTCATCCTGCGCCAGCAGCAGCATGGAGAGAAGGTCGCCGCGGTCGTCGCCGCTTTGACGCCGTTCATTGATGATGGAGTAGATTTTCTTGTCGAGGAAGGCGCGGGCGCGCTCGAAGCGGCGCATGGAGGGCAGCGGCATTTTCTGTAGAAATTCGGTGAAGGGGATGAGCATCATGTTGAACATCCCGAGCACGTCGGTCATGGCCCGGCCGATATCATCGGCATCCTCTTCCACTTCGGCTCCAAACAAGGTTTGCGCGACGATGGCGAGGGTGAGGCGCATCATTTCTTCAGAGATGTCGCGGGTTTCGCCGGAGGTCCAGCGGGCGGCGGATCGTTCGGCGCATTCGACCATGGCGGCGGCATATCCGGCGATGCGCTGGCGGTGGAACGCGGGCTGCACCAGGCGGCGCTGGCGGAGATGAAACTGGCCTTCACTGGTGAGGAGACCTTCGCCCAGCAGAACTTTGGCGCGCTGCATGATGCGGCTTTTCTGGAATTTGCCGTTGTGGGTTACCAGCACGTCCTGCACAAATTCGGGACGGTTCAGCAGGTAGAATTTCTGGCTGCCCATCTTGAAAAAGGCAACGTCGCCGTGGTGGCGGGCTACGTTCAACAGAAACAGCGGCGGATCTTTGCGGAACTCGGGGAATACGCCGAAGAGCGGACTTCCCTTCGGTCCTGGCGGTAAGACCGCGGTTGCCATGACGCTATTTTAGCGGCTGGCGGTTGGACACGTTGAACAACGACAATTTTTCACGATCCAAAGTAACGCCCAGGAATGCGAGGCACATTTCATCTTCAGTACCTTCGCCCCAGCCGACTACTTTGAGCGGATCGCTCGGGTTCTTCGGATTGTCCTTGGTGTTGTCGAATGTGCAACTGAGCTTCACGGTGCTGCCGGCGGGGAGAGCGACTGGTTCCTGAAACGTATAGAAGCCCTGCCAGTTAAAATCCCAGTCGTCGATCTGAATCATGTCGCCGGTGGATTTCGCGCCGGCCAGTTCCACTTTGATCTTTCTACCCAACAGGTGCATGTGGGGAGCGATTTGGATGGCGTGGGCGTCGAAGAAGAAGGGGATGGTGAATTTGGCGGTAACTTCCTTGCCGGCTTCGCCCGGCTGAATCTTGAAGCTGGTGTTGACGATGGGGAGGTAGCGCATGCGGCGCTCCACCGGCGTCTTTGCATAGTAGAGGCCGACCTTGGTCTGGTCGGGGCCGGGGTGGCCGTTGGGGAAGTAGTGCACCTGCATTACGATTTTGGCGTTCCGGGGCAGCAGCAGGCCGACGCCATCCGGCAGAGTTTGTACTCTCGTGCCGGGGACCCAGCCGCCTAGTCCGCCGGTTAGATCAAGGGCGGCGGCGATGCCGCTGAGGGTCTGTACATCGAAGCCGGGGCCGCCGTAGCAGGTGTAGCCGGGGCTACCGTCTTTGCCATCGAGCTTGTCGGCCTCGCCCTGGGTGTCGATGAAGAGAAGCACGTGGTGGACGATTTGTTTATTGCCGGGGACCACTTGCACGGCGTTGACCCATTTGTCGGCGTCGAGGCCAGTGGGGAGGACGAAGCAGCGGTAGTCATCTTTCTTGCGGGGGACGTCGTAGCTTTGGGGCATCTGGACGATCAGATCGGGGTCGCCGAGCTGCCACTGCCCGGTAGCGGGCGCTAAATCGGGCAGGTCGGCTGGGTCGCCTTGGGGGGCACCGGCGGCGATCCAATCGAGGATGGTCTGGCGTTCGATGGCTGAGAGGCCGTAGGAATCCTTGAATTCGCCGTGACCGGGGACTGGCTTCCAGGGCGGCATAATGTTGGCGGAGACGACGCGGCTGATGTCTTCCGCCCAGGTGGAGGCGTCGTCGAAGGTCATGAGTGCGAACGGTGCGATGTCGTTAGGGCGGTGGCAGCGCTGGCACTTGGCCTGGATGATGCGGGAGACATCCCGCGAATAGGTTGGCTCGGCGTAAACAGGGGCGAGGGAAGCGAGGGTTGTGAGAGCCAGTACGAGGATGCGCATGTCTATTCGGAGTAATCCTATTATGATCTATTTCTGAATCGTCTATAAGGAAGCGGGAAACTGGACGATAGGTAAAGTGATATGAGCCTCACACCGCTTACCTTCACCGGAGTCAGTAAGTACTCCACCGATTTCCAGACGATTCTGAGTCGTGCGGTGTCGATCGCCAATATTCCGGCCAAGGCAATTCAGAATCAGCAGACGGATCTGGTGCAGAAGAAGTTGATTACGACGAATCTGCAGACTGCGGCGACGGGGCTTGCGTCGAGTCTGACTGCGCTTACGGCGGTTGGCGACAATAAGGGTCTCACTGCGAGTAGTTCCGCTAGCAGTAAGGTGGCCATTCTAACCAGCACCGGAACTACGGCCGCCGCTTACACGGTGAGCGAGATCACTTCCGTTGCCAAGGCGGCTTCGGAAACATCCGCAATTGGGTATGCGGATGCGAGCACCGTGGCGGTGTCTTCGACCGGCACGGTAAAGTTCACGGCCGGCAGCAACAATTACACGATCAACCTGACCCCGGCGACCAACAATCTCACTGGACTGAGGGACGCGATCAACAATCTGGGCGTGGGCGTGACGGCAAGCGTGCTGACTACGGGAACCGGACTGACTCCGAACTACCTTTCCGTTTCCGCCAATGCCACCGGGGCGCAGGCGCTTAGTCTCACCGACGACCCGGGCGGAGCCGCGACCGCACTTCTGACGAGCAACAATCAGGGGGCGAATGCCGTTTTCAAGCTCAACGGCGTTGCGGTGAGCAAGTCGTCCAACACGATCAACGATGTTGTCCCAGGGATCAGTTTTTCGATTCTGGGCACCACGAGCGGGGAAACTGTCAGCTTGACGCTTGCCACCGACAGGACCAAGCTGACTAGCGCTTTGCAAACTTTCGTTGCGAACTACAATGCGCTGAGCAGCCAGCTCGACGGGCAGATCGGCCCGGCGGCGGGAGTGTTGTCGGGAGATTTCCTAATCCGGGAAGTGCACGGAGATCTTCGCAGCCTCACCGGGTTTCAGGGGACGGGCACGATTAAGAGCTTTTCCGATGTGGGCTTGGAATTGAGTAACACCGGCGAACTTTCGCTCAACACGGCTACGCTGGACGGCTTGTCTGCCAGCGCTATCGATTCGGCTTTCACCTTTGTAGGGTCTTCGGTGACCGGACTGGGAAGCTTGAATTCGAAATTCACCCAGTTGAGCGATCCGATCAACGGACTGATCAAGATCCAACAGAATCAATACGACGTCACCAACACGCGGCTTGCAGACGATCTGGCAAACATTACAGACAAAGTTTCGCTGATGCAAACCGTCATGGCGCAGAAATTGCAGGCGGCCGATTTGCTTTTGGCGCAGCTCGATTCGCAGCAGAGCGTACTTACGGGCGTATTGCTGGGCGTAACCAACTCTCTGTATGGGACATCGGCTAAATAAACTATGCGCGACGTTGAACTTGCATTTCAGCAGTTGGAGTTGGCCCAGAGGGAATTGGTGAGTGAAAATCCGTCGGATTTCGACAGTCTGGAACGGTTGGGAAGGGATCGGGGTCTTGCTATCGACGCGGTGCTGGAGTTGATTGAGAATCCCGGACTAACCGCAGAGCAACTGGACCGGTTGAAGCGTGTTCATGTGAGCGGCATTTTGTGCGTGGAGCGAATTCGTGGTGCGCGGCAGGCCGTCCGGGAGGAACTGTCGAGGCTCAGCCAGCAGGGACGTGTTCTTTCCGGCTATCAATCAGGTTCCACACCCGAATTTACTTTAGGCTCAACAACTCAGTCTTAACTCGCTCGATGACGGACTGCCAGTCTTTGGGCTCGGTCTGGCGGAAAAGACGCATGCTGGGGTACCACGGGGTGTCGGGACGATCGAGCATCCAGCGCCAGTCGGGATTGAAGGGCAAGAGCGTCCAAACTGGTTTGTTCATCGCGCCGGCGAGGTGAGCGACCGACGTGTCCACCGAGATCACCAGGTCCAGATTGGCGATGGCGGCGGCGGTGTCGGCAAAGTCCGTGAACTCTAGACCCAGCGAAACGGCTCCGGCGAGCGGCAAATCTTTTTGCAAACTGTAAAAGCGTATTCCGGGAAGGTTCAGCAGGGTCGAGAAGACTTCCGGCGGGATGGAACGGTTCCGGTCGTTTTTGTGGCCTGGATTGCCGGCCCAAACCAGACCGACGCTGAGATCGGCCGAGACCGGTATCCGCTCCCGCCAGCTTGCTTTCAAACTGGAGGGCGGAGCGATGTAGGGTACCGAGGCTGGAATCGTTTCTTCGACAGTGCTGAAGATTCCCGGGAGACTGAGCAGCGGGACATGAAAATCGAAAGCGGGCAGGTCCGTTCCGCGGGCCACCACTTGATCGATCCCCGCGACGGATGAGAGTGTCCTTACGAGCGGAAGCTGACACTGAACGATCAGGAAGCCGCAGCGTTGCTTTACCATTGCCGCGTAACGGACAAACTGCAGCGTATCGCCGAAGCCTTGCTCGGCGTGAACCAGAACTCGTGCTTGCTCCACCTGCGCTCCTGTCCATAAGGGAGCACGGAACGGTTGCGGGCTGGCGTCCCGTTGGCGCAGACGCCAATCGTAGCCTTGCCAGCCTTCGGCAAAATGGCCCAGCAGCAAATTCGCCAGCGAGAGATTCCAGTTCGCCTCCGCATGTTCCGGTTGCCGCTGGATGGCCCCCGAGTAGGCCGCGAAGGCTTCCAGAGGACGCCCGAGCGCGAGAAGTACGTTGCCCCGGTTGTTGTGTGCTTCCGGATGGTCTGGTCTGAGATCAAGCAGTGTATCGTAGGCTTCAAGTGCCTCCGCGTGCCTGTCCTGGTCCTGCCGCACGAGCCCGAGGTTGTAGCGTGGGTCGAGATAATCCGGTTTGTACTCGATTGCCTGGATATAGTAGCCGGCCGCTTCGCCAATTCGACCGAGTGATTGCAGCAGAATACCGTAGTTGTTCAATGCTTCCGGATAATGCGGCTTCAACTGGAGAGCGTGCGAATACGCTACCATCGCGTCGTCTGTCCGGCGCTGCATCATCAGACTGACGCCGAGGTTGAAATACGCTTCCGGAAACGCCGGTCGAAGACGAAGGGCCGCACGAAAGTGTTCGATGGCTTTATCGAGATCGCCGGTTAGGTGCAGTTGATTGGCCAGTTCGAAGTGCGGTTCGGCATCTCCACTGAGCGCAAGCGCGGTTTCAATGATTTCTCGCGCGTTCTGTTGTTGCCCGAGGGCGGCCAGGGCGAGCCCAAGTTTTAACAGTATCTTCCAATTGCCGGGGTCCGGCTCAAGCGCCTGACGGTAACAGGTGGCGGCAGCGTCGAGCCTCCCTTGCAGGCTCATCACTAAGCCGAGATTGACGCAGTAATCGGGGCGCGGTCCGCCGCTCTTGATCGCCCGGCCTATCAACGATGCTGCAAGCGGCTGATTGCCGGATTCAGAAGCGATCATCCCCAGAAGATGGAGCGATTCGGCGTGTCCCGACTCTTTTGCCAGTGCCCGGTGGCAATAAGCCTCCGCCTGCTGTTGGTTGCCTGCACGATGGTGAAAGAGCGCGGTTGAGAACACATGATCGACGGCAGCCATATAAGAATTCCTATCGGGATATGAGATATAAGATGGCACAAAAAAACCGCGGCGAGGGGAGCGGATGAGCGCACCATCCCGCCGCGGGTGTCGGGTTCAACACTTTTCACAAAAAGAGAGCCAGAAGGCCCGATGGACTACCCTCTGAGCAAGGTCAGGATCGCCTGCGGGGCGGAGTTTGCTTGCCCGAGGGCCGCAATACCGGCCTGCAGCGTGATCTGGGCCTTGGTGAGATTCGCGGCTTCCGAAGCTAGATCCGCATCGCGGATACGCGACTCGGAGGCGGCCAGGTTGCCCAACTGGTTCTGCGCCAGGTTTACGGCGTAGTTGAATTGGTTCTGCCCCTTACCGACGACGGCTTGTGCGCTGCCGAGGCTGGCCACGGCCGCCGACAAAGCACTCACCGCATTCTGCGCGGAGCTCTGCGAGCTGATGTCGGCCGTGCTGCCCGTGCCAACAGTTGTTGAGGCTACCACCGTTCCCTGGTTGCCGAAGCCGGCCGTGGCGCCGGATACATTGGCGCTGATACCGATGTCGACTTTGAAAGCGGATAGCGTGCTGATGAAGCGGATTCCTTCCGCGCCGCCATTCTGTTCTTTGACGGCGACGATTTTCTGCAATGTAGCGTTGTTCGACTGTTGCAGTTGTGTGTTAATAGTGTCGATCGCTTCATCCACAGTGCGGGCGTTCTGCGCGGTTGCATCATTGCGCAGCGTGACCGCCTGGGACTGGCTGGCGCCGCTTGCATCGTTACTGGAGATGGTGATCGTCTGTTTGTCGGAGCCAAATTTGATCCCGCTGAAGGCGATCACGCCGGTTTGCTGCGCGCCGCCGGAGTTCACGATGGCCGACGTTGTGAGAGCGCTCTGTGCGTTGGCGGAGGAGGCAACACCGGTAGCGGCCGCGACGTTAAAGCCGAAGACGTTGGCCGCGCCAACGGTGTTGACACGGAACGAGGTGGCGCTGCTGCTGGTAATTTGGATCTGTCCGGCGTTATCGGCCGCATGCAGGCCCGCGGCCGCGGTGGTAGTGTTGGCGGAAAGGGCCAGATTTAAGGCGTCGAGAGCGCCCTGTTCAGTTGCTGCACCGGGTGTGACGGCAAGCGAGACAGCTGCTCCGCCTCCGATTGAGAATTGCAGTGTTTCGGCAGCGGCCGCGAATGTTCCCGCCGAACCGGTGATGCTGGTGTAGTCGAAGGTGCCGGAAGCACCGGTGCTCTTGCTGAAGGAGCCGAGCCCAAGCAGGTTGTTCAAATCACCGGACGCGGCGGTTT
Source organism: Acidobacteriaceae bacterium (assembly GCA_025360145.1). Taxonomy (GTDB): domain Bacteria; phylum Acidobacteriota; class Terriglobia; order Bryobacterales; family Bryobacteraceae; genus JANXXV01. The sequence continues at coordinate 8,466 of JANYCV010000316.1, read as the reverse complement.
CAAATCGCTCGCCACGATTGCTGGTGAACACCAGAGCGCCTCCAGGGGCTGATGAAGTTGCCGTGATTCCGGCCGCTTGGAGCGAGGAATTCTGTGCGATAGCCGAGGTAAGTGTGGTCAAAGCGGTGTCGATCGTCGTGCCAGCCGCCACTGTCAGGTTGATGTCTACCGGGCTGCTGAGACCGGCGCCCTGGAAACGCACGGTTACAACACCTGCGCCAGAGGCGCCGAAGGCGGTGGTGGTAACGGCCGCGGCTGCGCCGCCCGTTACAGTGTTGGCTAATGTGAGACCGACCGGGTTGCTGGAGGAGGTAACATTGCCGAGCAGAGCGTTCGAAAGACGATCGCCCGCCGATACCTGGAATGCCGTGCTGCTGGATGTGAAGCTGAGTTGCTGGGTACCGGTGGCGCTGGTAACAACCGAGGCCCTGATGCCTGCATTCTTGAACGCAGTGGCTTGCTGGCTGGCGCCGTTGCCTGCCCCGTCGATGGCGGCATTGAGGGCAACGGCGAGCGTGTTAGTGTCGGTGACGCCGGAAAGGTTGACGGAAACCTTTACCCGGTTCGCATCTCCAAATCCAGGTCCACGGAAGTAGAAGTCGGAGAATCCCGAGGCGGCTAGCGATCCCGTGTTCGTCGCGTTCCCGACGATGGCCGAAACGCTGGTGGATGCCGAGCCGCTTCCGATATCAATGGTTGAGAGACCAGAGGCTTGCACACCCTTCAATCCCAAGCTTTTGGCATCTACGGTGGATTGGGTGAGGTCTACTCCAACAGCGCCGTTTGAGATCACGGCTGCGCTAGTGGCGCCGCGGCCACCGCCGACGAATACCGACAGAGACTTAGCAAAATCGCCGCCAGTGTTCAATCCGATCGCCTGCGCCTGCCTGTCGATTTCACCGATCACACTCGTGAATTCGCTGCTTAGCACGGCGCGGCTGCCGGTAAATGTGCCCGTGGCCGACTGCGTGGCCAAGGTGCGCGCACGGTCGAGAAGCTTGGAAATGTTATTAATGCCGCCATCGATGATCTGCAGCTGGCTGAGACCGTCGTTGGCGTTGCGGATACCTTGCGTCAGCACCGCCTGGTCGGATCGGAATCCGTTGGCAATGGCTAGTCCGGCGGCGTCATCGCCACTCGAGATGATGCGCAATCCCGAACTGACCCGGTTGATGGTTTTCGCCTGAAATTCACTATTCTGGCGAATATACTCTTGCGCCTGCAGTGAGGCGATGTTCGTATTAACTGAAAAAGACATTTATTCTCTCCTTGTGTGACTCGGCCGGAAGTCCTTTCCCGGTCGGCGGCGATGCCGCTGGTCTCGGTACAAAATGCTTATCGGTGAAGGCTGCGATTGCTTGAGGAAAATTATTGGCGAAACTTTTTCAGCAGATCTTTCACCGATTCCGGCGACGCCTGGCGTGCGGCGTCGAGATTCGCTTCCTGGGTCAGCCGTACTTCACTTCTCAGCACCGTGACCTCTTTAGGAGCATTGATGCCGAGCTTCACCTGTGACTGGCCTACTTCGAGGATCCGGATCTCCACTCCATCGCCGATGAAAAGAGATTCCCCCGCTCTGCGCCTGATTACGAGCATTCTCCCGCCTCCGATTCTGGAAATAGGGGATGCTGCACCGCATATCGCGCATCATCGCGGACCGATTGCACTGCCTGATGCGTTTCCTGGTTGATTACTACCGGCCCCAACAGATTCGCCGTCGGCCGGCCGTGGCCGGTGCAAACTACCGCCAGGCAGCGGAGTGATGCCGGCGTTCCACCGCTAACGCCGATTACCCGCAGGTCCTCTTCAGAAACTTTAAGCTGGTAGGCGGGTTCGATCGATTCCACCGGCAGTGTAATAAAACACAACTGTGGCGTAACCAGACTCTGCAGAAACAGTACTGGTTGTGAGCCTTCCCGTTCTACCGGAACGAACAGCGTCTCCGATTCAAATCCGGGCAGGCCTCGCGGAAATGTGATTACTGAACCCGCGTCGTACTCGACTATTCCGAAATTCTTGCTTGCACAGCGCAGCATCGTTTGCAATCCGTTCTCCTGATTTTCTTATCGGAGCTAAACCGGGGGGCTAATAGGGTACTCAGAATATCCTGGGTTAGCTAACGGTACGATGGTTCTAGGTACAGTACCCGCATCAGCGCGGTTGATCTGGGCTTAGCGGCTTGGTATAGTTCTGGCAAAGCTATCGCCCTGCGTACATTTATGAAGGCTGTTTCGAAATTCTTAGTATTGGGATGTTTCTTGATTTGCTGTGGATCTCTGGCAGCGCAGGTAACACCCCCTAACTCCAAGCGTCCCGGAGGGAAAGAGGCCCTGCCGGAGAAGATCAAGCTCGGCGAAGACGAGCCTGGATGCAAGGATTCCGCGCTTTTGGCCCGGATCCCCGGCTGCAGCATCATTCAGTGCGACAACAAAGAAGCCGACGGGCTGGATATTCAGGTGGGGGCCTCGCCAGATGGCACCATCCAGAAGGAGGCGATGGACGGGACCGCGGAGATTATCTATTACCTCTGCCCAGCACGCATCACGCTGCCGCAAATCGTTAAGCTTTCCGATGGCACTCTGAGTAAATCTGGATACAAGACGGTTTTCTACGGCAAGGATGGTGACGACTTCCCCATCGTCACGGGCTTGAAGGACAATCAGTGGGTTCAGATTTCCACCTATATGTACGACGGCAACTCGGCCTACATTCAGACGGCGCTGAAAGTACCCCTCGAAAACCAGGCCAACACCGATGCGATGGCGGAAGAGATGGCAAAGACAGGCCGCGTGGTGCTGCAAGGCCTCGCTTTCGATAACGACGATCAGCTATCCGCCGACTCGGAGAAGATTCTCACCGATATCGACGCTTTCCTGGTCAGGCAGCCGGATCTACGGATTCGGGTTGAGGGTCACGCTGGTGCCGCGGGAGATAGGGCCGCGAACATGACGGCGTCGCAAAGACAGGCGTCCGCGGTGGCTACCTGGCTGTTGAGCCACGGGATCGAGAAATCCCGTATCTCGATCCAGGGGATGGGCGACACGAAACCGCTGCCGGACGGAACCAAGAATAGCCGGATCGAACTGGTAAAGTTTTAATCCCGTAAATGGTGGCGCTTCTTGGACTGGCCGCGGCAATCGCCTACGCCGTCCTCGCCGCGGCATCCCGGCTATCGAATCCTCTATCCCTCCTTCTTTTTTACGGATGTCTGGCGATCGCCTCCGCGGCCTGCATTGGGGCGTTTTTCGTTCTCAAAAAGCGCGGCGTCTCTCGCGCGGATCTCCGCTGGATCGCGGCATATGCAGTAGTGTTCCGGCTAATCGGATTTCTGGGACAGCCGATCTACGAAGACGATTTTTATCGCTACCTGTGGGATGGGCGCGCTTTCGCATTGACAGGAAATCCGTACCAGCACCCGCCGGCCGAGTCCTTTGGCGACGACGGAGTTCCACCCGAATTCGGCGAGATTCTCAGCCGGATCAATTTTCCCGAACTACCGACGATCTACGGTCCGGCGTGCGAGCTTGTATTTCTGCTGAGTTACTGGATTTCGCCGGGCGAGTTGTGGCCAATGAAGCTGCTGTTCCTGGCGACCGATCTAGGTCTGTTCTGGGTTTTGTGGAAGATACTCGGTCCCGCGGCCGGCCTGGTTCTGTACGCATGGAGCCCATTGCTGCTGAAAGAAATCGCGTTCACATCGCATACCGATGTGCTGGCGGCGTTTCTGCTGTTCGCGGGAATGGATAGAATCGCGGCCCGGCGGCCGGGAATCGCCGCAGGGCTGCTCGGTCTGGCCGTTGCCGCACGGTTCTTCGTCATCCTCCTGATACCGGCGCTCTTGTGGCGGCAGCGGGCAAGGATTTGGGCGATTTTCTCCGCCGTCCTGCTGGCAATGTACTTACCCTTCGCGGTGCGCGGCAGTTCCGATGCCGCCTCGGTAATCACATTCGCTTCCGGTTGGGAGTTCAACAGTTTCGTCTTCGCGGTACTTCGCGCGTGGTTTGGCGGAACTGGAGGCCGCATCGCATGCGCCGCGCTGTTCCTGGCGTTCTACGTGTGGTGGTTCCGGAAGAATGCGGGAACCGCGCTGGGCACTACGCTCGTCCGGGGCGACCTGCTGCTGGCTGCGCTCTTCCTGATCTCTCCAGTGGTCAACCCCTGGTATCTGGTTTTGCTGGTTCCGTTTCTTGCCTTGCAGCCCAGCCTCTGGGGAATCACAGCGGTAACTACCGTACTGCTGGCTTATTGCACGGCAGCCAATCTGCAACTGACGGGCATGGGCGGATTCGATCACCCCTGGTGGGTCAGGCCACTGGAAATCGTTCCGGTGCTGCTGGCGGCGTCGATCTCATTCGCGTTGGAACGCCGAACGGCGAAGCCCGTGCGCGTCACACCCGATTGACGCCTCTAGTTCGGCTTCGATACACTTAGTAGTTTGGTCTACTCCGGCCTTCGTTAATCCGCAGGTCAAAGGAAGAGCCAATCAGCCAGTCGCTTGGCTAAGGCATGGCAGATGTCGCTTGGCATCAAAGGAACTAATCATAAGATGGCAGAAAATCTTAGGCATATTTTTACGTCGGAATCCGTCACGGAAGGACACCCCGACAAGATGGCGGATCAGGTCTCCGATGCAGTTCTCGACGCCGTATTAAAAGATGACCCCACCGGCCGAGTGGCCTGCGAAGTCCTGGTTACCACCGGGATTTGCGTAGTTGCGGGTGAAATCACCACCACCACCTACGTCGATGTGCCGAAACTGGCCCGTGAAGTCATCAACGAAATCGGCTTCAACAACGCGGCTTACGGATTCGACGGCAAAACCTGCGCCGTATCGAATATGATCCAGTCCCAGTCCCCGGACATCGCCATGGGTGTCGATACCGGCGGCGCCGGCGACCAGGGTCTTATGTTCGGCTACGCCTGCGACGAAACTCCCGAGCTAATGCCGCTACCCATCATGATGGCGCACAAGCTGGTCCGCCAGTTGAGCGATATCCGCCGCGCCGGCAAGCTGGGATTTCTCCGCCCCGACGGCAAATCGCAAGTCAGCGTCGAGTACGTGGATAACAAACCCGTCCGCATCGATGCCGTCGTTATCTCCACCCAGCACGACGACGACGTCACAACCGAAACGCTCCGCGCGGAAGTCAAGAAGCATATCATCGACGCGATCATTCCGTCGAACATGGTCGATTCCGGCACCAAATACCACATCAACCCCACTGGCCGCTTCGTCATCGGCGGCCCGCATGGCGATACCGGCCTCACCGGCCGGAAGATCATCGTCGATACTTACGGCGGCATGGGCCGTCACGGCGGCGGTGCATTCTCCGGAAAGGATCCGACGAAGGTAGATCGTTCCGCCTGCTACATGGCGCGCTACATTGCCAAGAACATCGTGTCCGGCGGACTAGCCACGCGCGTCGACGTGCAGCTCGCCTACGCCATCGGTGTCGCCGATCCCGTTTCCGTCATGGTCAATACGTTCGGGACCGGCACCGTGCCGGACGCCCGCATCGTAGAGCTTATCCGCTCCACCTTCGTGCTCACGCCTAAGGGAATGATCGAGAGCCTCAAGCTCCGCCGTCCCATCTATCGCCAGACCGCCGCATTCGGCCATTTCGGCCGCACCGAAAAGACCTTCACGTGGGAGGCGACGGACAAGGCCGAAGCATTGCGTCAGGATGCTCAGGTCGCAATCGCGGCTCACTAGCCACTCGGGGGCGGGCCCAGCACCCAGGGCCCGCCCTCAGCGGCAATTTCCATGACCACCAACGCAACAGTCACGGTGCCCTGCGATGTGAAAGACATCACCCTCGCAGACCTCGGCAAGCGCCGCACCGACTGGGCGTTTCAGCAGATGCCGGTACTGCGAACCATCCGCAAGCAGTTCATCAAGGCCCAACCGTTCGCCGGAATTCGCATCTCCGCCTGCATGCACGTCACCACCGAGACCGCCAATCTCATGATCACTCTCCGGGACGGCGGCGCCAGTATCGTGCTCTGCGCCTCAAACCCCTTGTTCACCCAGGACGACGTGGCCGCTTCGCTGGTTCGCGATTACGCTATTCCCGTTTACGCGATCAACGGCGCGGCGAAAGAGGTCGCTGATGCGCATCTCACCGCCGCGCTCGACCACAAACCTCAGGTCACCATGGACGATGGCGCGGATCTGGTAACCGCTCTTCACAGCAAGCGCCAGGAACTGATTGCGGAAGTGCTGGGCGGCACCGAACAAACCACCACCGGCGCCACCCGGTTGCAAGCCATGGCCCGGCAAGGTGCACTTTGTTACCCCATTGTCGCCATTGGCGATGCGTTGACCAAGCACCTGTTCGATAACCGCTACGGTACCGGTCAAAGCACTCTCGATGGAATCATCCGCGCCACCAACGTGCTGCTCGCCGGTCTGAATGTGGTCGTCGCGGGCTACGGCTGGTGCGGGCGTGGCGTGGCGATGAGGGCCCAGGGGCATGGGGCCAGCGTGATCGTCACCGAAGTCGACCCGATCAAGGCGATCGAAGCGGTAATGGATGGGTATCGCGTCATGTCGATGACGGAGGCCGCCGTCATCGGCGACGTCTTCATCACGGTCACGGGCAACAGGAATGTAATCGGCCGCGATCACTTCGAGAAGCTAAAAAGCGGCGCGATCCTCTGTAACTCCGGCCACTCTAACGTCGAAATCGATCTCGAAACGCTTGGCAAAGCCGCGTCTTCGCGCCGGGAAACGCGCGCGCATGTCGAGGAGTTCTCCATGCGCGACGGCCGCAAGATCTACATCCTTGGGGAAGGCAGTTCGATAAATCTCGCGTCCGGCGAAGGCCACCCGGCATCAGTAATGGATATGAGCTTTGCCAATCAGGCAATGGCTGTCGAATATCTTCTCAAGAATCACGCTACTCTGGATAGGAAGGTCTATCAGGTTCCGAGCGAAATCGACAAGCAGGTTGCCAGATGGAAGCTGGACTCAATGGGCATTAAGATCGACCGTCTCACCGCAGAGCAGGAAAAGTATTACGCAAGTTGGTCGGAAGGAATCTAAGAAACTCAACTCATGGCTTTGATCGAAGGTTGTAAGCACGAATTTGAAATTACGGTTTCCCTGGACCGGATCCAGGCTGAGACAGACCGCATCGTCGCCAATATTCAGAAGCGCGCGAACCTGCCGGGATTCCGTCCCGGCAAAGCGCCGGCCAGTCTCATTCGCAACCGGTTTCAGGAGGAAATCCGGCAGGATGTCCTTGAGAGCATTCTGCCCAAGGCGTTCCGTGCGAAGGCGGAAGAGGAGCATCTGGAGGTCGTCGGCACGCCGAACGTCACCGATGTTCACTTCCACGATGGCGAACCGCTGCGTTTCAAAGCGGAGTTTGAAGTGGCCCCCACTGTCGAGCTGAAGGAATACCGGGACCTTCCCGTTTCCTACGATGAGAAGCCGGTGACTGGCGAAGATATCGACGGGCGCATCGATTCCATCCGGAACCAGAAGGCGGAATTCGTCAACGAAGATCCCCGTCCGGTCGCGGATGGCGACTACGCAGTGGTATCTCTCAAGAGCGTAGCTGGGGTAGATGGCGCGCCGATCGAGAACAACGAGATGGTTCTGCACCTGGGCGATTCGGAAACCATGCCCGAGTTCACCGAAAACCTCCGCGGCATGTCGCCGGAGGAAGAGAAGGAATTCGACGTCACTTATCCGGAGGACTACGCGCAGGATCGCATTGCTGGGAAGACCGTTCGATTCAAGGTCACGGTAAAAGGGGTCCGCCGCAAGGAACTACCCGAGTTGAACGACGAGTTCGCCCGCGACATTGGCGATTATCAGAATCTCGAAGAACTGCGCGAAGCCATCCGCAAAGCCATCACTTCGGAAAATCAGTACGCGGCCCAGCAGGAAGCAAAAGTAAAGCTTGTCGACGAGATGGTCAACACACACGACTTCCCCATCCCCGAAGCTTTCATCGACCGCCAGATTCAGGCGCAGGTAGAAGGGTATTTGCGGGAGATCGCCGGCCGGGGTTTAGATCCAAACACTCTTAAGCTCGATTGGGAGCAGATCAAGAAATCACAGCGCGACAAAGCCGTTCGCGATGTGAAGGGCTCGCTGCTGCTGGAGAAGGTGGCTGATACCGAATCCATTCACACGACCAACGACGAAGTGGACCGCGAAATTCAGCGCTTCGCCCGTCAGGAACGCGAGCCGGCGGCAGCCATCCGCATGCGGTTTGAAAAGGATGGTACGCTGGGCCGTATAGCCTCTCGCATCCGTACAGAGAAGACCCTAAACTTCCTGTTTGAGCATTCTCGCAAGTCGGCGAAGGCGGCCGATTGATCGATTGCCCGGTTTGGGGTGATAATAGAGTTACATGGGGAAATTGACAGTCGGAGGAACATCTTGAAGCGTACCGGCACCGATGAATCGTTGCGATGCTCTTTTTGTCATAAGAGCCAGGACGTTGTTGGCAA
>JANYCV010000301.1 GCA_025360145.1 Acidobacteriaceae bacterium | reverse complement strand
GACGTACCGCGCGGGAAGGGCCACGTTCTGATGTTCGCGAACAATCCCATGTGGCGCGATGAAACCCAGGGCAGCTATTTTCTGCTGTTCAACGCCATGATGAATTATGCGAGTTTGGGCGTGGGGCAGAAATAGCTCTGCACGCCTGGCCACGAAAGACCGTCAGTTACAATAGAAGATCAGACGTGAAAAGGCTAACTCTCATTGTGTTTGCTGCCGCCAATGCTTACGCCGGCGAATTCGCGGTGCTGCAAAACGGCTTCCGCATCGCCTCGGACTACCATCTGGTTTCCGGTTCGCTGATCGAACTCCACACCAGGCAAGGCACTCTGAATATGCCGGCCGCGCAGATCGTCCGCTTTGAACAGGAAGAGTACATCGCCCCTCCGCCGCCAGCGCCGCCAGCGCCCGTTATTCCGATCATCACCAAGGCCGTAACCCCGCGCGAGCTGATTCACGAGGCAGCAAAGCGCAACGGTCTTCGTCCGGAGTTCGTGCAAAGCGTCGCCGCCGTCGAATCGAACTTTCAGACCTCCGCCGTTTCGCCCAAAGGTGCAATTGGATTGATGCAATTGATGCCGGGGACCGCGGCGGCACTCGGCGTCGATCCGAAGGACCCGGCGCAGAATGTGGACGGCGGCGCCCGCTACCTGCGCCAACTGCTCGCACGGTACAAAGATTCGCCCGATCCCGTGCGGCTCGCATTAGCCGCCTACAATGCAGGACCGGGCGCGGTGGATCGCCACAAAAACATCCCGCCCTACCGCGAAACCCAAGCCTACGTGGAAAAGGTTTTGAAGAACTACCTCAGCCAGTTGCAGTAGTCAGTTCTTCTCCCGGCCCAGCCACCGCAGCCGCACCACAAACTGCCTTCCCTGGCTGCCGTAGTAATGCAGAAAGTTCGGACTGCCCACCACGTTATTGGCCACGCTGTAATTCCCATGATTGGTGATGTTGTTGAAGCCGCCGCGGATCGCAAGCAGGTTGCTGCGATAGTGAAAACGCCGCTCCAGGTGCAGGTTGATATCGAAATACAGCGGCAGCCGGTGCGAATTCACCGCCCCTGCAATCTGGCCGTTGTCGCGCTGCACGGAAAACGGAAACCCGCTGCGCGTCTCAAACAGGTAGGCCATGGACCAGTTCTTCAGCGGCGTAGGCAGAAATCCCCAACTCAGCAACCGGTTCGGACTATCCCAAGGAAGCGGTCCTAAGTTCTGCGCGGTGCGCAGAATCTGATCGATGCTCTGATCGATCACCGCATTCGAAGTAGCCCGGGACCGTGTATAGCTGGCCATCCATTCATACTGCCCGCCGAAGTTCTGCCGCACCGCCACCTCGGCCGAATCGTAGGCGTCCTTCCGCCCATTGGTCAGACTGAAGATGCCGTCGAATACCGTGGTGCCGTAAAGGTTGGCGATCGCCGGCGGTGCAATTCCAGAGCTTAACTGGTTCACATAGGTGAACGCGTGGTCACCGCGGCGGCGCAACAGATTCACCGATCCATACAGCTTGCCGGCCAGATGCTGGTCGATACCGAAAGTCCAATTCTGCGAGCGCGGAGGGCGCAGGCCGCGAACATCATCGCGAAAAATGGTGGCGGCGGGTCCGCGCGCTACATCCCCGCCGGGTTCAAAATGCGTGGTCAGGGAGTACTGATCGCGAGACCGCGAAAAGAAGTCCATCCGCGACGCATCGTATATCACCGCGTAGCCTCCGGATACCTTCGTGCCATGCGAGGCGAACGGCGAATAGGCGAAGGAGGCGCGAGGCGAGATGGAAGCACGGTGGATCAGATTATCCCAATCCTGCCGCAACCCGATTTCGAGCAGCAGATTCGGCTTCACCCGCCAGGCGTCCACGACATAGGCAGAAGTCTCGTAGTTCCGCGTATGCACCTTGCCGCTGCCTGCGAAGGTGGTCAGCGAGAGCCTCGCCCCATTTACGCCGAACAACTCGTAGCCGGTGCGAGTGAAGTCCTGGTTATATTGCAGCCGGTTGAGATCCATCCCAACCTTCACCTGATGGCTTCCCGCAAACTCGAAAGACGGCAGGAACAGATTCGACAAAAACTGATCGCGCCGCGAATTCTGCGTGGCGTCCAGGAACGAATTTCCGCGCCGC
>JANYCV010000283.1 GCA_025360145.1 Acidobacteriaceae bacterium | reverse complement strand
GTGAATCCGGACACCGCCTGGAGGGCGTGGAACAGTGTCGTCTATGGATACCACAACACGCACAACGGCGCGAAAGCAATCGCGGTGGCGCTTGAAATGTGGGCGATGTTCAAGGATGACCCGCAGTATGGCGCGAGCCTTGTGCGGATTCCCATCGATGTCGCGTATCACGCGGACAAAGCCAAACCGATCGATCCCGCGACCGTGAAGCAAATCGCCGCGGCGTATCTTGCGTGCGCCAAAATGTTCTTCGAAGGCGACGACGCGCATCGCTACGATTTCCAGCATTCGTCGTTCGCGATTGATTTCCTGGGATTGAAAGCGGAAATTGACGCGGCGGCAAAACAGGCGGAAGAGAGCGGCGATCCGCGCCGCATCTGCGCCGCCGCGCTTCATGCGTTCAACCAGAAGCATTATTCGGACGCCCGGCTCATTTATGAACGCGCGCTGAGCCGCGATCCGAAAAACAATGAGGCCTTGCGGAGTGTCTACGATATATGCGCGCATCACGTGACGGATTGGGAGACCGCGCTGAAAACGCTCGACGCGCTCGAATCGCCGAAGTCATCCGAGGAAACCTGGCTGAAGACGGAGCGCGTGCGCTGCCTCTATGGGCTGAAACGGACCGAGGATGCGCGCAAAGTCTGCCGCGAGTTGCTCAAGCTGCCGAGTTACACTCAATACGGCTATTCGAATATGCAGTACCTGGCGCACGATTGCGAAACCGCGAAAGATTTCGTGATGGCTGTTGAAGTCTGGGAATTGGCGCTGCGTTATCTGCGGGCTCAAAGCGGGCGGAATCTCGATTCGTCCAGCGCGGCGCAGTTCTACACGGCGTGCGGAAAGGCTTATGCTCAGAACGGCGAAGAGGCCAAGGCGCTGGATTGTTTCCTGCGCGGCCTGTCGATCATTCCGCGCACCGATTCGAATTACAAGCCGGTGCTGCAAGCGGCGCTGGATTACGTGCTGAAAGGCAAGTCTCTGGCGCAGGCGGTGGCCGCGCACGAGAACAACGTGGCATCCGACGGCAGCGACAAGCCGCATCTGCGCATCGCGTTTGCCGAAGCGTTCAAGAAGGAAAACAAGCCGCGCGAAATGCTGGGACAATTGCGCATCGCGGCCGATCTGCTGCCCAAGGACATGAAGTTGCGGCAGGAGGTCATCGACGGGTATAAGCAGCTTAAAGACACCGACGCGGCCATCGACGAATACCGGCGCTGGTCGGCGCTCGATCCGCAGAACATCGAGCTGTATCGTGGCTGGGGCGACCTGTACGAATCGATGGGCCGGCGCGGCGACGCGATTCTTGCCTGGGCGACGATGGCGGAAGTCCGCCCGCGCGAAGCGGAGGGTTATCGCGCGTACGGCCAGAAACTCGCGGTGATCGGCGACCACGAAAAGGCGGCGTCCGCCTTCCGGCAGGCGCTCAAGTATCGGCCCACCGAATACGACACCGCCAAGGAACTCGCCGAGGAATACCGCAAGCTGGACGTCGTCGCGGGCAACGCGCGCATTGCCAAGCTTTGGACCGACGGGGAGAGTGCTTGCCGCAAGGCGATTGAGGATGTGGAGGACGATCCGCAGCCGTGGTTGAATCTGGGGCGGTTCTTGGAGGCTCAGCGGAAGGTGAAGGAGGCGCGGGAGTTGTATGAGAGGATTGCGGTGCGGGCGTGGCCTCGGTTTCGGAATGAGACGATGGTGGAGGCACGGAAGCGGTTGGGGGAGATGAAGTGATTTTTTTCTCTCGCAGAGACGCAGAGACGCAGAGACGCGGAGAACGGCGAAGAAAAAGTGTGGGAAATCTTGGATAATTCAGAAGTTTTTGGAATAAAATAGGGTTATCAAACGTCTAATGTGTGTGTATAGTTGATCATGGTAAATTTTGGATACTGATTGTGGACTACTTTGAAATTGACACGGATTGGGATAAAAGTCTTAACTCACCATGGGATTCATTGTGGGACCGAGAACCATATGGCGCACTTGACTGTTTGTGTGGCTCTTTGGCTTTGGCAGCAATTTGGAAAGCGCCGGTTGTAATACTCGAAAAACGTGCCAAGAAACCGGACATTTATAGCTTTGTCCTGAAATATGCTGTAACAGATCGAGTTCGATGTGTTCTTGCTTCAATCGTT
>JANYCV010000272.1 GCA_025360145.1 Acidobacteriaceae bacterium | reverse complement strand
GACGTACTGAAGAAGCTGATGCCGGCGAACGCGGCGTTTGTCGCGACGGCGGTCTTTGCGGTCCATCCAATTCAGACGGAGGCGGTTGCGTACATCTTTGCAAGGGGAACGTTGCTTGCGACCCTGTTCTGCCTGCTGGCTTTGCGGGATTGGACCGCGGGCCGCCACTGGGGTGCGGTAGGTTGGTTCGCCATCGCGCTGCTCGCTAAAGAAGAGTGCGTCGCGTTTCCGCTGTTTTTGTTTCTGCTGTATCTTTCCATCTCGCGCAATACGAAAGAACTCAAACCCATCGGCGCAATGGTGCTGCTTTCGATTGCGGCGGGATTGCGGGTAATGATTGCCGCCGCTCTCACACCCGGCTCCGGCGCCGGAGTGCAGGCCGGGTTCGCGCCGGTCCAGTATCTGGCCACACAGGGTGGCGTAATTCTCCGTTACTTTCGTCTGCTGATACTGCCCTGGGGATTCACCGTGGACCCGGATATTTCGACGCAACCAGCGTGGTGGGCGTGGCTGATAGTGATGGCGATTGTGGCTGCTGCGCTGTGGCGATTCTCCCGCGCGCAGCCGGGCTTCTGGTTTCTCGCCGGCCTCATTCTGTTACTGCCTAGCTCCTCGTTCCTTCCCGCTGCGGATCTCGCTGCGGACCGCAGAATGTACCTGCCAATGATCGCCTTTGCTGGCCTGGCCACTTGGAGCCGGCTGAAATACGCGCTGCCCGTTCTGATGTTGCTGAGCGTTATCCAAACGCAGACATGGAGGACAGGCGAGAGCTTGTGGACCCAGGCTGTGGAGCGTGCACCGAATAAGGTAAGGCCGAAGATTCAACTCTCACGCTCGGTAGATCCGGGCCGCGCGCTGCCGATTCTGGAGCAGTCGAAACGCCTTGCGCCCGATGACCCTGTCGTGGCATCCGAATTAGGGCGAGTGTATGCCATGTCCGGTTTCGCCGATAAAGCGCTGGCAGAGTTCGGACGCGCACTGGCGCTGCAACCCAACAACCCCCAGGCTCTCACCAATCGCGGTGCAGCGCTTCAACTTCTACAGCAAATGGATGCGGCGCGGCAGGACTTTGAGCGCGCGCTGGAGATCGATCCGTGTCTCCCGGAAGCACGTAGAAACGCTTCTCAACTGGGCGTTCGTCTTCCCCCATGCGCATTCAAACATTAAAGCCAAAAATGTGTTTGCCGGTCTCGTTGCAGGAAGCGTTCGCTGTCTTCGGGAATCCCGGCAACCTGGCCAAGATCATCCCGAAGGTGCGGCACCGTCACACATTCCGCGCATTGCCGGAGGGGGGTGGGTGGCGCCCCGATAAGCACGGATAAGTGTACTTCGCCGCTTCATTCCTTTTCCCATTCAGTGATAGGATCAAGGGTTAAGCTTCGATTCTTTGACATGCTCCTCGATGCTTCACAACTGCTCCGAAAAGCGGCGGCGCGATCACGACGATTTTAAATGACTGATAAACAAAACTGCAGCAACGCGACTCGGGTTCTAGCATCGTCTTCCGGCGATCTTTTCAACGGCTTCTTCGAGCCAGGGAAGAAGTGGAATTTCCAGAAGAATAACTTGATAGATGCCCGCGGCCGCCGCCTGTTTGAGATGACGGCTACGGCCTGTGCCGCGGGCGTCTATCCGTATCAGGCCCCATTGCAGGGCCGTTCCGGCCCGTGGGTGCAGACCGAGGGACATCAAATGTTGATGCTCTCCTCCTACGATTACCTGGCGCTCATCGGCGACCCTCGCGTGGACGAAGCCGCCATCGAAGCCATTCGCAAGTATGGCACCGGAACGGGCGGAGTCCGTTTGCTCACCGGCACCATTGACTTGCATCTCCAGATGGAGAAGGAACTCGCAGCGTTCAAAGGAACCGAGGCGGCCATCACGTTTGGATCCGGATATCTGGCGAATCTGGCCGTTGTCTCGGCCTTGCTGGCGCCGCAGGACCGGGTGATCCTCGATTCGTTCTCGCACCGCAGCCTGGTGGACGCATGCCGGCTCTCCGGTGTACAGGTGCAGCGGTTTCAACACAATAATCCGGATTCGCTGCGTCAAGAACTGCAATCAGGTCCGCCCGCGCAGCGTACTCTCATCATTTCGGACGGCGTGTTTTCCATGGACGGCGACATCTGCTGCCTTCCTGAGTTGATTGCACTGAAGAAAGAGTTCGACTGCTATTTGATGATCGATGAATCGCACGCTTCGGGCGTTCTCGGAACATCTGGACGCGGCACCGACGAGCACTTCGGCGTGCCCGTTACCGATGTGGATATCTGGACCGGATCGTTAGCCAAGGCCATCCCATCCAACGGTGGCTTCGCAGCGGTCTCGCAAGAACTCGCCATTTTCCTGCAGCACGCTGCCGCGCCATTTATCTTTTCCGCTGCGTTGTGCCCATCGGCGGTTGCAGCCGTGCGTGCGTCGCTTGCCATCTTGAAGGAAGAACCTGAAAGGGTAGCGCGGCTGAACGCGAATGGGAACTTCCTGCGGGACGGACTCCGCAATCTTGGCTACGATACGGGATTGTCGGAAACACCGATCGTTCCCGTAATCCTGCGCGATGAAACTTCCACGGCGATGCTTGCCAGAGGATTGCGCGATCTCGGCGTGCTGGTTACGCCTGTGATGTTCCCAGCCGTGCCCCAGGGGTCGGCCCGCCTTCGCCTCTGCGTTACTGCCGCGCACAGCAGCCAGGATCTGGAATTCGCATTAAATGCTTTTAGCCAGCTTCGGCGTTAGCTGCGGCTGGCCGGCCGCTCCGAAAATGCGGCGCCAGAACCGCAAGCGCCAGCAACGGGAAGTACTGCCGGTAAAGGTGGTAGGTCAAATAGAAAACATTCGGGAACCCCGTGCCCGTGGTGAACTTCTCGTCCCAGGTTCCATCGGCCAATTGCGTGTCTAACAGGTATCGCACCCCGCGCGCCAGCGCACTCGAATGTGTGTCGCCTGTCGCCGCCAGACCCAGCAAAGCCCAAGCCGTTTGCGATGCCGTGCTCGGACCTGGCATGTAGCGGTGCATTTCGTAACTGGCGCAACTCTCGCCCCATCCGCCATCCGCGTTCTGGATGGACCGGAGCCACGGCACCGCTTTTTCAACTGCCAGGTCCGCTGCCGAATGCCGGCTTGCCCGCAGGCCGCGCAACGCTAAGAACGTTCCGTAAACATAATTGACGCCCCACCGTCCATACCAGCTTCCATCCGGCTTCTGATTGGCCATCAGGTATTGCACGGCTCTTTCGATAGCGGGGTCTTTGCAGGTAAATCCACGGCTGCACAGTGCTTCTAGAACACGCCCGGTAATGTCCGGACACGTTGGATCAAGCATGGCGTTATGGTCGGCAAACGGCACCTTGTTCAGCATCTGCCAGTTGTTGTCCACATCAAACGCGGCCCAACCGCCATCGGTCGATTGCATACCTAACAGCCAGTTGATCGCCCTCCGCTCGGCGCGCGCCTGCTTCTCCGGATCGGACGCTTTAGCGTGTAGGAATGCCAGCAGCACCATCGCCGTATCGTCGATGTCCGGGTAGTATTCGTTGGCGAATTCGAAAGCCCATCCACCGGGACTCAGGTCCGGACGTTTCACGGACCAATCGCCCTTCCGCCGCACTTCCTTGGTTAGCAACCAATCCGCCGCACGCGTCATCGCGGCCGGCTCGGCCTGTCCCATTTCGCCAAGCGCGAACATGGCGATGGCAGTGTCCCAGACCGGCGATACGCACGGCTGAAACTGCAACTGTTCGCCCGTCTCCAGAATCAGGTTATGGAATTGCCGCAACGCTTCGAGAAGATCCGGATGGTCCTTCTCGTAGCCCAGCGCATCCATCGCCATGATGCTATACATCATGCTGGGATAAATCGCGCCGAGCCCGTCGGACAGGCGCATCCGGTCCAGCATCCAATGCTCGGCATCGCGGATCGCGCTCTTGCGAATGTCCTTGATGCCCCGCCGTTCCCACACCTTCACCAGCCGGTCTGCCTGGTTGAAGAAGATGGACAACCCTTCCCGTTTCGGCAGTGCGATTCGCTTGTCGGGTGCGTAGAGTTCTTCCACGTCCAGTCCTTCCGGCACGGGACGGACGCCCCCCAGCGCCTGCACAATGGACAGCGGTACAACGATCGCGCGCGTCCACGAGGACATCTCATACAGCAGGTTCCCCGGAAGCAACACCAGCTCCGGAGGAATGCTTGGAACATACTGCTTCGGATAAAGGCCAAACAAGCTCAGATTGATTTTCGTGTAGCTGTTGCAACCCTGCAGTCCGCCAAGGGCCAGGACGCGCTGACGGGCGCGGTACATGGTGGGATCGGAAGCGGGAACGCCCGCAATCTTCATCGCCACATAAGCGCGGGACGTCGCGTTAATTTCCGACGGGCCCCCTTCATAGATATTCCAGCCACCGTCCGGCAACTGACGGGCGCGAATACTGGCGACTGCCTTGTCGATCCGCTGGCGCGACGGCGGATTCCAAGGCCCTTCACCCGGTGGATTCAGCCACAATTCCAGCAGGACGTAGTCGGATTCCAAAGTGGCATCGGCGGTCAGCTTACCTGACCAATAGCCGTCCGTATGCTGCATGCCTACCAGTGCTTTCGACGCCGATTGCGACACCTGATCGAATCGGAGCGCTAACCGTGAGGCTGCGGCGCGGCTTGTGCGCTGCACCGCTTGAAGATCTGGCGCGGCGGCCGGTAGCACGTAACCGTAGTTTTCTCTCATCGATGCGGTTACGGCTGTGAAGTGATCTCAAACTCGGCTTTTATAAACTGCCAGTCCGGCAGTTCATACCCTTTGAGCGCCGTCTGGATTGGGGCGCTGAATTCCTTCGATTCATACGGACCGATGGAGGGGACGGTGAACGGAACTTCAAAAAGGACATTGCCGCCCGCCTTCACAGTGATCAGCATTTTCAGTTCGGGAAGGTCGGCTGCCGAATGATTCACCACGATGAATTGCATTTTGGCTTTCTGCTTGGCGTCTTCCACCCACCGGATTCCGACGATCTCCAGAAACTTGGCGAGCGGATGCGGTTTCTTCGCCGCGGCGCCCGGCACCGCTGTTGCGGACTCAGCCGTTGGCGCAACCCCCGCGTTCGAGACCGTAGCCGATCTCTTCGGCAATACATAAGTGAAGAGCACATACAGAACTCCGGCCAGCACAACGGCGAATCCAACGCCGATGGCCCAACCTGGAATTCCGCTCCGCGAATCTACTGGCGGTGCGTTTGCAAACGGCACGCGCAGAAATGGATCGGCAACTGCCGTTGGCGGTGGAGGCGGGGGAGGCGGAGGTGCTACAACGGCTGCAGGAGGTGGCGGCGGCGGTGATGGCGGTGCAATTGGCGAGGCTGGAGCTTCAGCGATCAACGGCTCTGGTGCTGTTGCCTTCGGCGGTCTCGGAGTGCAATCGGGACAATCGCCATACGACGGGGGAACTTCTCTTCCGCACTTCGGGCAGATCCAAGTAAACATATCGTGTAATTTCCTAGTGTAGTGCGTTACGGGTGGCTAACGTTTATTGACGGATGCAAAACGAATCGGGTTGCGTATAACGGATCATCGATACGGATTTTGTACCGCACACGCCCCGATTTCTGATATCTTCATGGACAACCCTATTATGGCTGTCAAAATATACGATGTCGTTGTAGTGGGCTCAGGCGCCGGCGGAGGAACGCTGTCGGCGCACCTGGCGCGTGCCGGTGTGGACGTGGCTGTCGTGGAAGGCGGACCCAAAGTCAACACGCGTACCGACTTCAACACACACGCGATGCCCTTTGAATTTCCGGACCGGCATATTCCCACCATGAAGGCCGGCAAGCCTGGCTACGATTCGGAACGAACCCGCGGTGTGGGTGGCAAGACAATGCTCTGGAATGCCGTCGCCTGGCGCCAGAGCGAGCGCGATTTCAAAGGGAAGACATTTGAAGGCGCGGGCGAAGACTGGCCCGTCGGCTATAAAGACATGGCCCCGTACTACGAGCGCATTGAGCGCGAAGTCGGCGTTTGCGGAAACCTGGATCATCTGGAAGACTTGCCCGACGGCGTCTTCCTGCCCCCTGTGCCCATGAAGTGTAGCGACGTTCTCGTCCAGCGTGGTGCGGCAAAGCTCGGCCTCAAAGTGATCCACGTCAGAAAGTCCACGCTCAGCCGCGCCACCCGCACTAGGCCCGCTTGCCACTTCTGCGGGAACTGCATGGCCGGATGCGATGTCGCCGCCAAGTACAACTCGTTCGATGTTCACATGTCTCCGGCGCTCAAAACCGGGCGCCTCGCGATCTTCTCCAATTCTATTGTTCGCGAGGTTGTGGTCTCGAATGAAAACCGCGTCACCGGAGTCCGTTTCCTGGACCGCACCACGATGAAAGAGGGCGAAGTCCGCGGGCGTAGCGTAGTAGTAGCCTGTGCGTGCGTCCAGAGCGTGGCGCTGCTGATGATGTCGAAATCGCGTCTCTATCCCGACGGGTTGGGGAACTCTAGCGGCCAGTTGGGCAAGCACTTCATCCCGCACATGACCGGCGGCGTGGAGGCATTCCTGAAACCGATGATCGGCAAGGACGTGACCGCCGATGAAGGGTTTTTGGATCACGCATATCTCCCCTCCTTTATGCACACGCGGAAGCGGGATTACGCTCGCAGCTTCGGCGCGCAGTTTGGATATCAGAACCGCCGCTCGGTGGGCTGGGCTCGGCAACTGCCGGGGTTCGGGAAGGATTATAAGCAATCGGTGAAGGACCGGTTCCCGTCGTACCTGGTCTTCAGTCCGTATGGTGAAAAAATCCCGGACGCGCAAAACTTCGTCGATCTGGATTACACGCAGAAGGATTCGTTCGGCTTGCCACTGGCCCGCAGAAACGTCTTCTGGACCGACAACGATATGAAGATTTTTCGCGACATGCAGAACTGGTCGAAAGAAATTCTGCTACAGGCCGGCGGCGAAATTCTATCGGTGAGCGACGAACCGAAGACCAACCACGAGCTTGGCGGTTGCCGCATGGGCGTCGATCCGAAGACGTCGGTACTGAATGCTTACTGCCAGAGCCACGACGTGAAAAATCTCTTCGTGGTCGACGGCAGCGTATTCCCCTCCGCATCGGAAAAGAATCCAACCCACACCATCATGGCGTTGGCCGCGCGAACCGCGGAGCACATTGCGGACCGGTTGAAGAAAGGAGAAATGTAATGGCGGATCGTAGAGAAGCGTTGCGAATTATCGGAGCCATCGGAACCACCTGCATCTTCCCGTTTTCGAGCGGCGAATTGTACGGCCAGCATCAGCATCCGCCCGAAGGCAAACAGGCGGACGCCGGGAAACCGCAATTCTTCCAGCCCGGCGAGTTCGCGGTCATCTCGCGCATCGCCGATCTGATCATCCCCGCCACCGCCACGCCTGGCGCAGTGGGGGCCGGTGTGCCTGCCTACATCGACATGGTGGTCCGCACCAACAATCAGCACCAGGCCGTCTTCCGCGCCGGCCTTGCCTACCTGGCGTCCGAGGCCGGTGGCGATTTTCTCGGGCTTTCCGAGGCCCGGCAGATTGCGCTGCTCACGCCCCTAAGCAATGCCGTGGATCGCGGCGAACTAAAAGGCTCCGGCGAAAAGTTCTTCCGCGCCATGAAGAGCATGACCGCGGACGGATACTACACATCGAAGGCAGGAATGACCGTCGAACTCGGCTACCACGGTGGCACGGTGCTCTCCGAATATCCGAGCTGCGAAGTGCCGGAACACTAATCGAAGGATTTTATGCGAATGTCTTTGTACTCAATCCAACGATTCGCCTGATGGGCCTGGATCATGATCGGTCCTTTCGTTGTCCGCTCCATC
>JANYCV010000263.1 GCA_025360145.1 Acidobacteriaceae bacterium | reverse complement strand
CTCGATGTTCTGAATTGGCGCTGCCGCTAGAAAGAGAAGTAACGCGAGCATGAAGTCCTTCTCCTTCCAGGGTACTCCGAGTTCGAGAAGGGCCGGCCGGGGGGCGGGCCGCGGACGGGGGCGTCCGCCCCACCGGGTGGAAAAGGGCAGCGGTAAAGGACAAGACCTAGAGTGCCCCGATGTATTCTTTCCAGGCTTCCAGCGCGTTGCGGTTGTGCTTCTCCAGCGCCTCCAGACCGTCGCTTGCTGCCTGGGAGTCGGTAAGCAGGTAGCGCCCGACGCGGCCGATTTCCAGCACGTCGTCGGTGCGGGCCATCCAGTTTTCCGGGGCCCAATCGATGGCGTCGGAGACTACCGAAGGAACGCCCGACGCGATGCCGTCCGCCGTCACCATGTTGAAGCTCTCGCTGTAGCTGGGCTGCAGCAGCAGGTGCATGTGCGCCACCGTATTGCGGAACTGCGCCCAACTCTGCCAGCCGTTTTCTATGAGCTTGATATTGGGCAGGCCCTTGACCATCTCGCGTGCGGCTCGCAGGATAGTATCGCCGCCGCCTTCCGTGCGGCCGGCGCTGAGCCAGACTTCGGTATCGGCTTTCAGTTGCTGCGCGATGTCGAGTGCGGCGCCGCAGGCCGACATGAAATTCTTCAGCGGTCGAGTGGCTCCGAACGCGCCGATGCGCAGCGTGCCGCCGTTGAATTGCGGACGGTTTGTGTTGGTGTGTTTGTCCAGGTAATAGATATTCGGCAAGTAGGCGCAGGGCAAGGTATAGGCGCGCTGCACCCAGTTGCTGAACTTGCGCGAGTTTCCGGCGAGGTGGAAATTCGGGGTAGCCCGTTCGATCTCCATGGCTTCGCGCACCAGGCGTACGCCGTTGCTGTCGGCTTGCAGAAAGCCGACGTTGCTGTGGCAGTTGACGGCAAATTGGATGCCGGGAAATTCGTTGATCATCGACTGGAGTTCAGGCGACGGAATCCAGGGCGCCGAGATGACCACGTGGGTCACTCCAGGCTGCGCGCGGAGCTGGGTAACAAGCCCGGCGCTATTCACAATGGGCCAAACCTGCGCCGGAATGCCCGCGCGGATCAGCACCTTCGCTGTATTCAACGCGGCGACGCCGAGGCCAATGTGCGAAATGTTTTTATTCGCTGCAAAATTTTTATACGCTAGTACGATCTTCATTTCCTTCCTCTCATTCCGTGTCGAGCGCCGCATCTTCAGCTACTCTTTTTCGGTTTGAGAATAGCCCGGAGGAGAGTAGGGCGCGTTTGGCAGCGCGGCAGTTTAGAGGGTTATGTCAATGACACGGAAGGAAATAAAACTTCGTAGAAAGTTGTGACCGTAAAAGGTTTCGTCAGCGGGGCGGCGGAAAGAGGCTGACGGAGCGGAGAATGCCGGGGCCGCGCCGCTGATGAAACCGTGCGTTGAGCTAAACCGCAACGTGAAGTTCGGTTATGGGGATTGAATATGGCCGATGAGGGGAAGAGTTGTGTCTTGAAGATGGCGGATAGGGTTGCGGGCTGTCCGCTGAGGCTGCGGGAACGGGGAGAAGGGGAACTTATTGCCTCCGCTCGGGTCAAATTCGGTGGAAAGCAAGGAATGGGGGCTTTCTGTGAGGGATGCAGCGGCGTTGAGGCGCACCGCTGGCGTACCGCCGGAGGCGGGAGCGATGGAAGCCGATGGAGTTGCGGTCTGCCGATTCATGAGGAGTCCGGAGGACGATCCGGCCAACGGTATGGCGGAATCGTTTCCATGCGCAACATTTGGCCTGCGCCACAACTGGGACAGAGGATGACCGGAGCCAACAGATCGCACGTATATTTTTCGATCTGAGCTGGAGTGGGCAACAGATCGCAGTCGATTTTGAGCAGCTTGCGGCACAAAGCCAGCGTCTGTTTCTTATTGCGGCTGGCAAGCAGGCCATAGTGCCGGATGCGCTGAAATCCGGGTGGAATCGAGTGCATCAGAAAGCGGCGGATGAACTCGCCGGCGGCCAGAGTCATCGTCCGGAGTTTCTCCCGGCCGCTAGAGCGGTAATCCTTGTACTGAAAAGTGACTTGCCCGTTTTCCAGTTTGAGGAGCCGCTGATTGGAGATGGCGACCCGGTGCGTATAGCGGCTCAGATAAGCCAGCACCTGCTGTGGACCGCCAAAAGGCGGCTTGGCGTAGACCACCCATTCGATCTGGCCGAGTTGGTCGACAAGCTTGCCAAAGCAACCTTGCTGCCCACTCAGATTGCCGTGAAACTCCAACTGCTTGTTGGTCCACGCTTGCCGCAGCGCCGCCAGAAAGAGGCGGCGGAACAAACGCGATAGCACGCGCACGCTGAGGAAGAAGCCGGGGCGGCAGGAGAGCCATGTTTTTCCATCCGGGCGCAGGCCGCCGCCGGTGGCCACGCAATGTATGTGTGGATGGTGGAGTAAGTTCTGCCCCCAGGTGTGAAGAACCGAGAAGAAGCCGATTTCGGCGCCCAGGTGCCTGGGATCTCCCGCGATGGTTTGCAGAGTCTCGGCACTGGTCTGGAAAAGAGCCTTATAGACAATCGCTTTGTTCTGGAGAGCGATCGCGTTCAACTGTTCCGGAATCGTGAATACGACATGAAAATACTCGACCGGCAACAGTTCTCCTTTCCGCCGCTCCAGCCATTTGCTGCGCGCCAGATTCTGGCACTTCGGGCAATGGCGATTCCGAGAAGTTAAGCAATTACAGGAGTTGTAGCTGATGCGCTTGTATTGGCAGTGGCCGCAGCGCTCCACGTGTCCACCCAGGGCCGCGGTACGGCAGATCTCGATGGCGCGCATGAGCCGGAGTTGCTCAAGCGGCAACCGGTGACCGGTACGGTACCCGGCGCCATGGCGGCGGAAGATGTCGGCCACTTCAAGGGTCGGCCGTGTCACGGATTAGCCCGCTGGCGATTTGGTCTTGCTCACGGCGCCGCGATTGGGCGGGGTAGCTTCCGGCCAGCGATCCAACGGGCTTACCGTTTGACCCACCGTCTGGGGCGAGACGCGAATGTAACGTGCGGTGGTGTCGATGCGGCTATGTCCCAGCATGACCTGGATGGCGCGCGTATCGGTACCGGCTTCCAGCAAATGCGTGGCGAAACTATGCCGCAACATATGCGGCGTGACATGCTTGGTGATTCCGGCCATCTGGCAGGCCTCCCGGCATATCTGACGGATGGTGTTCTCTTGAATATGGCGGCCCGCTTTGATTGCGGGAAACAGCCAGTCCCGCGGACGCTGGATCTTCCAGTACTCCCGCAACAGCAACAACAGGCGCCCGCTGAGCACTGTGTAACGGTCTTTGGCGCCCTTGCCGTGGCGTACGGCCACCAGCATCCGCTTGGAGTCGATATCCCTAACCTTCAGCGATACGGCCTCGGAGATGCGCAGGCCGGAACCGTAGCACAACATCAGCACTGCCCTGTGCTTGAGAATTCCGATGCAACCGAAAAACTGCATTACTTCGCTGGCGCCCAAGACCTGCGGCAGCTTCTCCGGCACTTTCAAACGCGGGAAATGCTCTTCGCTCCACGGCATCTCCAGTGTCACCGTGTAGAGAAACTTCACCGCGCTCACAAAACAGTTGACGCTTTGCGGCGATAGTTTCTTCTCCTCGATCAGATGTAGCTGATAGTTCCGGATCTCATCCAGCCCTAACCGCGATGGGCTCAGCCGGTAGTGATTTGCGAAGTCCCCTACGTAATGGATATAACTACGTTGTGTCCCGGTTGAATAGTTCCGCAATTGCATGTCTTCGACCATGCGTTGCCGTAACGGTGTCATTCGATATCTCCTGAGATGTGAAGTTTGGTTGCTTGGAACAACCATCTTCAGTTTGATCCCAGAACCGCTCCGCCGGGACACCGCTCTCCGCTCCTCTGTCTATGCCCCTCTGGCACACCTTACCGCGAAGCGGTTTAGTTCAACGCGATTCGGGGCCGGATAGCGGTTCTTCAGCCATCACGGCGATCCGCGGGCCGCGCTAGTTCATCGCCACGCGTGAGATCTTCGCCGGAAACTCCGCAACCGCCGTCTAGTCCGCGCCGGCCGGCGGGTTGCACTGGTGGAGCTCCGATCCTTTCGTCATTAATAGAAGCTGGGTATGTGCTTGACTCAGATAATTGCTATGGCAGCAGCTCAGGTGGGGCGGTCCCCCTGGACTTCGCCGGACGCCTTCGTCCCGCTGCCGGAAGCGGGACGAAGGTCCATGCGCCAGCCCCACGAAATGCTGCGAGACCGTACCCGCCTGAGTCAAGCACATACCCAGCTAATAGAATTCGGCCAGGGATACAGTTCCTTGAATCCACCAGCCGCTGTCCGATCCCTTCTCCATGAACCTGATTGCATGTCTACGGGGAGATCTTCAGGATCGGCCGTCCAGTGTTCGACGCGATCGCTTACGCGCGGGCGTGCGGTGTGAACGACGGCTGATTGTCGTATCCGGGACAATTGGTAAAAGTCTCGGACTTCCCGATGGTGACGCGGCGTTTCTGAATCTTCACCGGCGCGAGGAAAATATAGGAACCGGTCCGCGCGTAGCACAACGCGGCCAGAGCGAGCAGGATGAAGGGGAGGCGCAAGCCTTCCTAAATGTCCACAAATCCGTGTTAGGCTACGATTGCATTAAAAGACCGGGAGGCATACTTGAAACGAATCTGTTTGTTCGTGTTATTTGGCTCTCTAGCGGCGGCACAGATCGACGAAATACCGCACCATTTATTCAATCCCGGAAAGCCGCTGACGGATCCGAGCCGGCTCCCCTCCCGTGACATCGCGACTGCGTATCTGCAATCCATCGCAGCCGATTACCGCCTGACGGCCGCCGACCTGCGGAGCCTGCGCGTCATTAAGGAATATCGGACGGAGCACAACGGTATAACTCACCTGGTGTTTAAGCAGCAGTTTCAGGGAATCGACATCTACAATGCGGAATGGACCGCAAACATTGATCGCGATGGACAGGTATTAAATGCCGGCGGCACGCTCTTTCATGCCACCGGTCAGTCCGCTGCCGCGCCCTCTTTGCAATCCGCGCATGGCGCCCTGCGCGCCGCGGTAAGAGCCGTCAATCCGGAACTGGGCGCCACCTTCTATCCGCTGGAACTCGACATCAAAGACCGCGGCAAGAAGACCCGCTTCCACCGCGGTGGACTGGGAGCCGATGTCATCGGAACGGCAGTCTGGTATGTCTACAACGGAAGTCTGCAGCCGGCGTGGGCGTTTTCTATCGTGGATCAGGACAACGTCCATAGCTACGAACTGGTGGTGGAGACGAACGGGGAATCGGTAATGGATAACCAGCCGCGGACGTGGTTCCAGAGTGCCCCTCCGCCCCCGCGTGGCCTGGTATACGAAGTAGAAAGTCCGCAGGCCAATCCCTCGCCAGGGGTGCCGCTGACGGCCTTGCCCGCGTATCGCGAACGCAGCTTGCAATCGTTCACGGGAGATCCAATCGCATCGCCGAAGGGCTGGCTCAGCGGCAACGCCACTGTAGGGAACAACGCGATCGCGGGTGAAAATCGAGAGGCGATCCTGCCTCTGAATAATCCAAAGACGGCTCAGTCGGATGCCCGCGATTTCTCGTTTCCATTGCAATTGGGGGCGGGCGCTCCGTCACCGGCAACATTCGCGGACGCGGCAACCACCAACCTGTTCTTCTGGGTAAACAAGGCGCACGATTTGCATTACGCCTCCGGTTTCGATGAACAGGCCGGAAACTTTCAGCAGGAAAATTTCGGACGCGGTGGATTGGGAGGCGATCCGATGTACGCCTATTCGCACTTCGGCATCACCGATACAGTGCTGCCGGATTTGGACAACGCCTTTTTCACTGCGCGTTCATTTCAGGACGGCTCGCAGTCCATCATCGCGATGTTTCTCTCCAGCTTCCGCGCGCCGGTTTTCACCGACGGCTCGCTTGATGCCGGCGTTATCGTGCATGAGTACACGCACGGCGTGAGCAGCCGTTTGGTCCGCCAGTTGAGCGGCGCGCAAGGCGGCGCCATGGGCGAAGCTTGGAGCGACTTCTTTGGCTTGGAATATACGCTGCCCGAAGGCTCGCCGTTGGATGGATCGTATTCCGTCGGGGAGTATCTCGCGCAGTCTCCCGGCACAGGCATCCGCACCCGGCCGTATTCCACAGATATGAGCATAAATCCCTTGACCTACGCGCGGTTGGGGAATGTGCTTACCCGGCCCGAGGTCCATGCCGACGGAGAGATCTGGATGGAGGCGCTGTGGGAAGCCCGCGCGGCTCTCATCCGTCAGTTCGGTGAGAAGGAAGGGAGAAGGAGAATCCGGCTACTGGTGATCGATGGAATGAAACTTGCACCGCCCGCGCCCAGCATGGTGGATGCGCGCGATGCAATTCTTCTCGCGGATCGCGCGGATTTTCACGGGCAGAGCCAGAGTCAATTGTGGGCCGCTTTTGCGCGGCGCGGACTGGGCGCTTTGGCGCAGAGCACCAGCACCTTTACCACCCACATTGCCGCCTCTTTTGACACGCCATCGACCACTGGCAAGATCGGGTTCTACGAGGACTCCACCATCCAGGGCGAGCCGGTGCGAGTTGTATTGTCAGACGCAAACCTGGATCTGCCGGCGGTGACAGTGCAGGTGACCAGCAGTTCGGGCGATCTGGAAGACTTACGGCTCAGGCGCAGCGGAACGGTGTACGCCGGGGTGCTGGCTACCGCCACGTCGACGGGCGCCGTGAAGCAGAACGGCACCCTCACACTGATTCCCGGAGACGCGATTTCGGTCTACTACGTGGACGTCAACGCCGGCGGCGGCGCCAAGCTGGTGGACGCCACAGTTCCCACCAAAGGCACCTATTCACTGGCCTCATCGAGTTCCGATTTCACGTTCGGCACCGAAACGCCGCTCCGCTTTCAGGCTGCGGGGCGCTCGTTCCGCCGCTATGATCTACCCTTCGCCTTCCCCTATTTCGGTCGCA
>JANYCV010000083.1 GCA_025360145.1 Acidobacteriaceae bacterium | reverse complement strand
CTATGGTCGAGGGTTTGCTACGCGCTTCTTTCAGCTTCGCCTCGCGGCTTACGCCTTGCGTTTCGCTACGGTTGCCGTCATCGGCCCCGATTGGCTCCTTTCATCCAATTAGATTCTGCCCATGCTGGGCACACCCGGCGCCGGACGCCTTCGTCCCGCTGCTGGAAGCGAGACGAAAGCCCCAATGCGCCAGCCACACGAAACGCCGCGAGCCCGTACCCGCTTGAGTGAAGCACACACCCAGTAACGCTATTTACGGACGCATTGAATCAGGTTCCAAATGGGTGGCTTGTGCCTGAGCCCGGGCTTGCCGCGCCGTCCGGGAAGCGCGAGGCATATGTGGAGTATTTGTCGCAACGGCTGAGTGCGGCATCGTCGTTCGTTGAGGAGGCGTGCGTGCCCGCGCTACACTCCTTTGACTTCGCCACAATTCGAGTGGTGCCCCGCGTCGACCGCGAGGAATTCTTCAATGCAGGCGTGATTGTTTTCTGTCTGGAGCGGAAGTTTCTGCGAGCGCTCGTTCAACTGGACCCCATCCGGCTGATGGCGCTGTGGCCAAAGTTAGATCTCGATTTGGTGCGCCAACACCTGGAAGCATTTCCGAAAATTTGCGGCGGTGATGTGCAGACCGGTCCGATCGCGAGGCTAACTGCCAGACAACGATTTCACTGGCTGGTGGCACCGCGAAGCACCATGATCCTCAATCCGGCAGTTGAAGCCACCCAAAATCGGTTAGGTCTTTAGCCAGCAAACAGTTCCTAGGGAATTAGTTATCACCAGAATGGTGAACTGCGAAGCAGTTGAAATCTTGATCTATTTCAGCGACTTGGCACGATCCACAGAGTTCCAACTGCCGGATTTAGGATGCTACAGATCTCGCCTCTTCACCACAGGCTTTGTGAATCGCCCGAATCCGCGCTGCGCGAAACGTTCCGCCAGATGGTTCCGCTATGAATTCAGGGCTTCTTGGCGCGAAAATGACGGACGAGGGTGGGATAAAATTCGCGGACCAGGTTCACGCCCGCCACCTGTCCATACCAGATCAGATAGTTCAGTCCGGCATTGTCCCAACCCTGCCAACTGGCGGGCGACCAGGCGAGTGGAATGCCTGAGGAGCCGGCGCTGCCAAGGAACATGGACACGGAGAAGCGCTGACGCCCGGCGTCATTCCGGGATACATACGGAGAGGCAATCGCGTGCCCAAGTCTGGCGCGGAAGTCTTGCCGCTTCGAGCGAAAGTACCGGTTGTCCTCGTGGACCAGCGCGGAAACGCCGAAAGTGATTGTGTTGCCTACCAGATTGCCGCCATAGCCGCTGGCGGCTCGAATGCCGTAGGCGCCCCAGCCTTGCCCCCACTCCTTCGGGCTATTGATGCTTTGACCGATCGCCGCGCCGGTGGCCGCGCCAATCGCCGCGAAAGGCGAAAACGTCTGCGAGGCGTAATGATCGAATCGTTGCTTTGAAGTGATGGTGGTCCATGGTTCCTCTGCGGGCTGGGGCAATACTTTTAGAAAGACAGGCAAGCCGGTCGAGTCAAGCGTGGAGTCGGCCGGCTGCGAAGTTTGCGCCGCACAGGAACATGCCGCAACCAAAATTAACAGCGGGAGATGGACGACTTTATAAGCTGGCTTCAAATAATCCGGTTTCCAATAATTTCATGATAGCGCCGGACAGGCGAGAAGATTAAAACCGCATGAACCCGGTACTCCAAACGATCCTGGGCCGCGTTCTTTTCAGTGGGAGGCGAAGATCATGAAAAACGCCATCTTACTAACGGTTCTATCTCTTGCAACAGCAAGCGGCACGCTGTTTGCACAACCGCGGTTTTCTGTTCGCATAGGTATTGGGGGCAACGCGCCTCAATACTATGACGACACGCCGCCGGCTTACGCACCCGCGCCGGACTATGGATACGACGCCTACGATTCCACGTCCGGGTACGACTACCAACCGCCATGCCCCGGACCGGGTTACTCCTGGACTTCCGGCTCCTGGTATCCATCGGGTGGACGCAGGGTCCGGCGTGCCGGCTACTGGGATCCTCCCGTCTATCGCGGCTATTCGAGCGGGCCTCGTTACTATAGCCCTCGTTCTTATAGCCACGGTTATTCCGGCGGATATCAATCGCGCGACGGGTATGAAAATCGCTACCGATACAACTCCAACGGTAACAACCGCGCTTACGACCGCGATTACGACCGCGATTATCGTGAGAACTCCCGCCGCGAGCACCGGCGGTAGTTTTTAACCCTTGTCCCTGGCCGCGGGCGTCCCCGTTTGCGGCCAGCTAAGATAACTATTGGACGCATACGCCTCCTTTCGTTTCCGCGATTATCGTTTCCTGCTTGCTGGTAGCTTTCTTTCCAGTTTCGGACTCCAGATGCTGTCGGTGGCCGTCAGTTGGGATCTCTACATCGCTACCAAATCCGCCATAACTCTGGGCAATGTCGGGTTAGTGCAGGTAACTCCCTTCCTCCTGTTCGCTCTCTTCGCCGGCCATTTTGCGGACCGTCACGACCGCCGCCGGATCATGCTTGTCACGCAGTTGCTCTTGTTGGTTGCCTGCGGATTGCTTGTTCTGAATTCTCGCTCCGTTCCAATTATTTACGGTTGCCTGTTTTTGATCGCGACCGCCCGAGCATTTCAAGGGCCCGCCCGGATGGCGGTTCTTCCACACGTTGTTCCGGCTGAAACGCTGCGTAACGGCATCACCTGGAACAGCAGCGCCAATGAAATCGCCAACGTCGGCGGACCGGCAGTTGCGGGAATCCTGCTGGCAGCCGCCGGCAGCCGCACCGTCTACCTTGTCCAGTTCGGTTGCGCGACGCTAACCTTGGCCTGCTTCTACCTGATCAGGTTTCGCGCTGATGCCGCGCGCGAGGTTTCGCCGCCCACAGGCAAGTCCGTCCTCGAAGGCGTGCGTTTTGTCTGGACAGATAAGCTGATTCTCTCGGCGATGTCGCTCGATCTGTTCTCGGTTTTATTCGGCGGCGCAACGGCGCTGCTTCCCATTTACGCGGTCGAAATCTTGCATACCGGAGCCCGCGGGCTGGGCTGGCTGCGCGCCGCCCCGTCGATTGGCGCGGTCGTAATGGCGCTGACGCAGACGCACTTCCTTCGGGTTCAACACGCTGGCCGGGTTCTGCTGTGGTCGGTAGCAGGATTCGGTGCCGCTACAGTCGCATTCGGGCTGTCGCGCTCGCTGCTGTTGTCGTTCACGATGCTCGTCATCATCGGGGCTCTGGACAATATCAGCGTGGTTCTGCGCCATTCGCTGGTCCAAACCGCCACGCCCGACCGGATCCGCGGCCGCGTACTGGCGGTCAATAATATCTTCATCAGTTGCTCGAACCAATTAGGCGCGGTGGAATCCGGCTGGACTGCCGCATGGTTCGGCCCCGTCCCCAGCGTTGTTGCCGGTGGCGTGGCTACCATGATGATTGTGGCCGCCTTCGCAGCCAGGTCCCGCGCGCTGCGCAACTGGCGGCAATAGCTCCGTGGTCTAATATCGTTCATGCTGGTGCTCTCGGACCCATCGCAAACCTACGCGCTTTATGTGCCTTCGCACTATACCCCGGAGCGTTCGTGGCCGGTCATTCTCGCATTCGACCCGCGAGCCCGTGGACGTGTTCCTGTTGAGATCGACCAGGCCGCCGCCGAGAAATTCGGGTACATCGTGGCCGGGTCGAACAATTCGCGGAACGGATCCTGGGCGGTGAGTATGGCGGCTACCGAGGCGATGACAAACGACGTCATCCATCGCTTCCAGGCCGACCGGAAACGCATCTATACCGCCGGCATGTCCGGTGGCGCGCGGGTGGCTCTTGGCATCGCCATCAGCTCGAATCTGATCGCCGGAGTGATTGCATCCAGCGCCGGCTATTCCGATTCGAAACCGCGCAAAACCGTGCCATTCGTTCTGTTGGGCACTGCCGGTACGGAAGGCTTCAACTACCTGGAAATGCGGCAACCGGATCGGACACTGACCACGCCCCATCGCGTTGCGGTGTTCGAAGGTGGACACGTCTGGCTCTCTAGCGCGCTTGCAATAGAAGTGGTGGAACGGATGGAGATTCAGGCCATGAAATCAGGCCGTAAGCCTCGCGATCCGGCTTGGATCGAGCAGGTATTTTCCAGCCGTGCCGCTGCCTGCGGGCAGAAATCCGGTAAAGAATTGCTGCTGGGGCTCGAAGCGATGGCAGCGGACTTCGAAGGCTTGAAGGACGTCTCGGAATTCATGTCGCGCGCTACGGTCTTGCATCGTGACAAGAAGGTACGCGAAACGCTCAAGAAGGACCGGGCCGAAGAAGAGAACGAGCAGCGGCGGATCGACGAGATACTGAGCATGGAGCGCCAGCTTCGTGTGCGCTGGCACAGAATCGCTTCGGTGGCCGACGCCTCTGAGGATTCGGCGGAGCGGCGCATGGCTCGGCGTATTCCGCGTGGCCTCATGATGGGCTCGGGGGAACGCGTGAAAGATCCGGACTACCGCGCCATGCTGGCCGAATTTCGCCCGGCCAATCTCCGGCAGTAAGAAAACTGATCAGGTAGGGCAGGATACAACGGGCGGGTTGCCACTGACCGTGCAGCCCAGGCGGTTGATGCCGTCAAAAGCAGCGACTTTGTAACATTCCGCCAGTGTGGGGTAGTTGAAGACGGTGTTCACGAAATAATCCACCTTGCCGCCGAAAGCAAGCACTGCCTGTCCGATGTGCACCAACTCGCTAGAGCCTTCGCCGATGATGTGGACACCCAGCAGGTCTCGCGATTCGGCGTGGAAAATCAGCTTGAGCAGCCCGGTGGTATCTCCAATGATTTGGCCGCGTGCAATTTCACGATAGCGGGCCTTGCCGATTTCGTACGACACTCCATCGTGCGTTAATTCTTCCTCATTGCGGCCCACTGTGGAAATTTCAGGAATCGTATAAATTCCGTATGGGAATAGTTCGGGTACCGATGTCGCTTCTACATGGAAAGCGTGGCAGGCGGCCAGACGCCCTTGCTCCATGGATGTGGAGGCCAGGCTTGGGAAGCCGATCAAATCTCCCACCGCATAGATATTCGGGGTGTCGGTCTGGTAGTTCCGATTGACCTTGAGACGGCCGCGATCATCCGGGATAATGCCGGCCGCGCCGAGATTCAGGCGGGTGGTGTTGCCGGTGCGGCCGATGCTGTACAACGCCTTGTCGGTGACGATCTGCTTGCCGCTGGCAAGGTGAATCCGCACACGGTCGCCGTGTTCGTCGTGGACCGGTTCAATGGTGCTAACCTCTTCGCACAGCCGCAGCGTCACGCGGTTCTCACGAAGCTGATACGCGAGTGCGTCCACTATCTCGGCATCGATAAACGGCAACAATCTGGGGCGCTTGTCGATCAACGTCACGCGCACGCCCAACGCGGCGAACATACAGGCATACTCGCAGCCGATCACCCCGGCGCCGACAACGGTGAGTGTGCGCGGCAGGCAATCGAGCTTCAAAATATCGTCGCTGGTCAAAATTCGCCGGTGATCGAAAGGGATGTGCGGATCCATCGTCGCCTCTGTTCCAGTTGCGATGACGATGGTTTCCCCGGTGATCAGGCGCTGTCCCCTGTCGTGTTCGTCCACCAAATCCAACTTCAGCGTGTGGGCATCGACGAAGGAAGCTGTCGCTGAAAGAAGGTCGATGTGATTGCGGCTAAGCTGGTGCCGCGTGACGTCGATTTCGTGCCGGATCACCTGATCGGTGCGCAGCATCAGGTCGTCGATGGTGATGTTCTGTTTAACGGTGTAGGAGGCGCCGTAGAAGGATCTTTCGCGGAACCCGGACAGGTCGAGCACCGCTTCCCGGAAAGTCTTACTGGGAATGGTGCCGGTGTTGACGCTGACGCCGCCAACTACGGATTTCCGTTCCACCAGTGCGACCCGTTTGTCTAGCTTCGCCCCTTGGATGGCCGCACGCTGTCCGGCCGGGCCCGACCCGATCACAATCAGGTCATAGTCTAAATCAGGCATGAACTATAGTACCCGCAAACCGCCGTTTATCTCATGTGGAATTGCGTCGGGAATTCTTAACGGTCCACTAAATGCAGGCCCTTATGAATGGCATAGAGCGCAAGCTCAAGCCGGTCGGAAACGCCAAGCTTGTCGAAGATGTTGTGCAGATGGTTTTTTACGGTCTGCTCGCTGATGAACATCTTCTCGGCCATTTCCTTGTTCTTGTAGCCTTGTGCCACCAGTCCCACGATCTCCCGTTCGCGCGTGCTCAGCGGCGAACGCTCGCGCGTTTTGCCCCCAGGGCCCCCAATGTCCCCAGGCGCAGCGAACTGGCGCATTACTGCCGCCGTGGTGTGCGAATCCAGCCAGATTTCTCCCGCGTGGACCTTGCGAATGCTCTTGATGATTAGTTCGGGAGCGGTCTGTTTCAAGACAATTCCAGAACAACCGAGCTTCATCGCCTGCACAAATTCGTTCTTGTCTTCGGACGCCGTCAAGATGATGACCCTGGCCTTCTTGGTAAACTGCTGCAGCGCCTGGAGAGCGGAAAGACCATCCAGGTTCGGCATTCGCAGATCCAGAATTACTACGTCCGGCTGCGTATCCTGAACCACCTGCAGCACCTCGCGCCCGTCGCTCGCTTCTCCAACGACGACGATGTCATCTTCAAGCATTAGCAGCTTGCGCAGCCCATCTCGAACGATCGGATGGTCATCGGCCAGTACTACTCGAATTTTGACGGGCGTTGCATCCGCCGTGTCGGACGGGTCGCCGACATTCGCTGT
Organism: Acidobacteriaceae bacterium; assembly: GCA_025360145.1. GTDB lineage: Bacteria > Acidobacteriota > Terriglobia > Bryobacterales > Bryobacteraceae > JANXXV01. The sequence goes on along the minus strand of JANYCV010000083.1, from coordinate 3,757 downwards.
AGGATCTATGACATTGTTCATACTGGATTGATTCTAATAGCTACCTAGTACTTTAGCAAGGATGGTATCGCTTAAGTGCCAGTACTGAATCATCTTACTTTCGTCTAAGGTTTTTGGGCTACGGTGCGGACTAGGGTAGTGGCCCTTATCCCAAGGTCGGTGGATGCCACGCGACTTCATGCCCAGCGCCTGCCAAACCTGCCTGTTCACAGTGCAGTTACGGGATTCATCGGCGTCCTTGGTGGTATACCTAATGCAGAGGGTTGCCTTGCGTCCATTCATTCTGCTTTTGGCTTTGCTTCAGTTCATTAGCGCTCAACCCGTCTCTCGTGGCCCCGATGTGGGGGCTACCATTCCACGGTTTTCCTCTGCGGACCAAAACGGGGTGCTGCAGTCACTCGATCGGATTACCGGTCCCAAGGGCGCCATGATTGTCTTTTTCCGTTCAGCGGATTGGTGACCCTTCTGTAAAAGCCAGCTCGTGGAGCTGAACGAGAGTAGGGAAACCTTACGCAAAGCGGGGCTGGGATTGGCGGCGATCAGTTTCGACAGCGTTCCCGTCCTGTCGAACTTTGCCAAACGGAAGGCGATCGGGTTTCCGCTTCTTTCCGACCCGGAGTCCAAGATCATTCGGGATTTCGGGATTCTGAATGAGTCGGTGGCGAAAGACAATCCCTTCTATGGAATTCCGCATCCGGTGACCTATATCGTCGATCCGAAGGGCGTGGTGATTTCCCGCAAGTTCGACGACGACTACCGGCAACGGTTCACCGTGGGAAATATTCTGACCGAAAAGCTGGACCTGCGCACCGGAGCCGCCCAATCGCAGATAGAGACGAAGCATTTAAAGGTGACGGCATCGGCTTCGAACGCGAAGATCCGGCCCGGAGAGAGAATCCGGCTGATTCTGGACATCGATTTGAAGCCGGGAATGCATGTGTATGCGCCAGGCGTGGAGGGATATTTTCCGGTCGATTGGAAGGTGACGGATTCCCCGGCTTTCCAGGCAGCACCGGCGATCTATCCGCCATCGAAAAAACTGCGTCTTGAGGCGATTCAGGAAACCGTGGACGTCTATGATGGACGGTTTACGCTGCAGCGGGAAACCATTGTTGGCGCCCAGGCGAAGGTGGACCCGGTGGTGAAGGAAGGCGGACAGCTTGTGATTGAGGGGACGCTTCGCTACCAGGCTTGTGACGACCGCATGTGTTATCTGCCCCAAACTGTGCCGCTCAAATGGACGTTGCAGTACGAACCGCACGACCGCACGCGCGTTCCGGCGGAGTTGCAGCGCCGGGTCCGATAAGCCGCGCCTGATATAATCGCCGTCACTGGAGAATTGCGATGAAATATTCATGGATGATCTTGATTGGTGCCGGTGCTGCGATGTTGGCGGCCGGGGCCGATCTGCCGGGCTTCCGGCTGTGGAGTAATACGGAATTAAAGGGCTACGAGAAAAAGCTCGCCGCTAAGACGGATAAGGCGAAGCTTGCGTCCGAGGCGTTTGGCGCACTGGGCAACAATGCAAAGGCGCAGATTTCCCACCGCGAGGGGAACGGGGAAGCTGAGATCCACGAGATGGTGCAGGATTTCTTCGTGGTGGAGAGCGGGGAAGCGACGCTGGTGGTGGGCGGCCAAGTGGTGAACTCGCACCAATCGGCTCCAAACGAGATGCGCGGCCCTTCGATCAAGGGCGGCGAAAGCAAGAAGCTGTCCGCCGGCGATATTGTTTGTATTCCAGCCAAGATGCCGCATCAACTGCTGGTGGCGGACGGGAAGCAGTTCACTTATTTTGTGATCAAAGTGACGAAGTAGCAAGCGTGGGCGATGGCAAAAGTGACCGTCGCCCGCTGCATTCCCTAGAATGGCTTATTGGATAGCGGGAGTAACTGGTTTGTACCGCCTGGAAACAAACAGTCTGGTCTCGTCCGCACCGCCGCTTCCTTCTCAAAACATCTCGTGGTGCGGGTCCACCCAAGCCAACAGACTTTCGAGCGAACTGAACACTTGCATCCTCTAGTGCAGTGGTCCAAGCAGTGAACGACAACCTCGGCATCGATCTCGGAGAATAACTGGCAAGGGCGGAGTGACAATATACGGGCGGGCCGGCGGAAAAGGATACCAGTCTGTACGGCCCAGTCTTTTGCATTCGGTACGCTTGCGCCAGTACGGCGGGTAACTGATAGAGCCCGAACCACCTAAGGTGGTGGACCAGGCCCCTTCAAGGGGCTAAGCCGCTAACTGAAGCCGACTAGCGCGAAGCAAAAACTTCTTGATGCGGCCGTCGAGATCAGGCAGGATGAACCCCACGCCGGAGACCTCCGCGGAATCGATTTCCATCATACTGTTGTGCGCTATATCCCGGGCGGATAAGGCGCAGGCGTCACATGCTTTCCGGCGTAGTACACGACAACTTTCTTCTTATCCGAATCTGGAATATAAAACACGCGGTCACCGCTCGTCACTTCATATTCCCAGGCGCCTTTATGCTTCTTATGCCGAAGCGGAAAGACGCGGCCGGGATTACGCTCCATTGGTTTCGTGCTGAGACGGTGCAAGCAATCACTTGCGCTCTCGGGTGCTTTCTCCACGAGCCCCTCCCACGCCTTTAACACGCGTCGATTTTGAGCAACCACAGTCCACTCGCCCTGCGGTTGCGCATCGTCAATCGTCAGCGCCGGCTGCTCGCTCATTCCGCAGGGAACGTCGGGTTCTTAATCCCGACCTCGTCAGATTGAGATGCGAAAGCTTCCTGCAGCTCGGGGCTTAACGCCGCCCATCCGCTCTCGGACCATTCGTGCAGAAGCGTATCGAACTCACCCCATCGTCCGTCTCGAGCGGCTTTCCGATATGCGCTCATCAGTTCGGTCGTCATCTCCAGGGTCTGTTCCGAATCGAACGCCGTAATCCAACGATATTCAGGTGCGACTGTAGCCGGGTGAGAAAGAGCAGTCCAGACTAGCTCAACCAGATGTGTTGCAGAACTCGCTTCTTTTCTCCAGCTTGCAGCAACATCACGCCGCATAAGAGCAAATGCTTCGTCGTTCCGGATAATAGTGACCGGACCTCGGGCGGCTTTATTCAAAACCTCGCCGGATCCGCGGTTAAGGTCCGTTGCCCGGACCACCTCATCCTGGAACACTTCCTCGGTCATTTTTACTCCCCTACGTACGATTATACGTACAGCGTCAACCCCTAAGGGCGGCAGGTGAATTATTTTGCAATTTTGATCGTGGGCAGTCCGTGCAACACCGGGGGAAGTACGGGGGAATATAGTGTGCGCCAAGGTGGTGCTCCAAAACTAGCGGAGCGGGAGAGGCCGCGGATCGGAAAGAACTTCAGGAGTAGGAATGCACTTGTTCAGTTGGGCGCCGCTGGGCGAAACGCGGAACGAAATATCGAGCATTCCTTCACTGGCTTTACGTCCAAATCACCGGTCTGAGAGTGCCAGCATTCCCCATACACCGAACAGTAGCAATAGTCCCAGGTTATTTCCTTTAGCCCAGACCAAGCCCCGATCAATGCGCTAGTCCGAACCTTTCCAGCGTCGGTAGGTAACGGAACCCAAACCAATCTCAGATCTTCATTAGGGGCGAGTGGAGTATTAACTCACTACTGTCCAAGACGTTCCGATAGCGAATAATCTCCACTGAAGACAAAGAAGTTACACCTCCACTTGGCCCGTTCTGGGAATCGGGTTGGGGGTGTACACCGTTTGCGGGTGGTCGAAGATGCTGTCCAAGACGTTGTAAAAAGA
>JANYCV010000212.1 GCA_025360145.1 Acidobacteriaceae bacterium | reverse complement strand
GACGACAACATCGAAGCCGCTGACAGGGTTCTTGATGCATTGGATAGCGCTATGGTCAAGCTCGCGAAGACTCCCGGCATCGGCCACTGGCGCGAGGAGCTAACCGATAAACGGCACCGGTTCTTTCCAGTCTATTCGTATCTGATCGTCTACCGGACCGAAACGAAGCCTTTGCAGATTATTCGGGTCCTTCACGCCGCTCGGGATCTGCGGAACATCCTTGGCTTGGCGCTTGACGAGCCTTAAAAGAGTGTTGGGAGAGAGGCTTTGTCCCAAATGTCGTTGACATCCTGTTTGGCACGCGGGGTGAGGAAGAACCGCTTCATCCCTTGGAGAGCTTCCGCCCTGCGCTACGCCGGCGGATTTCGGCAAATGCCTCTTCGCCATCAACGAACTCGCCACGATCTGCCTGTTCGCTACCGATTGCAATTTCCTTTCGAAGTTCAACCAGCCGGAGGTTCTTCAAGTCTTCCCGCTCCTTCAGCAGCCGCAATCCTTCCCGCACCACCTCGCTTTGGGATTGGTAAAGTCCGGTATTCAGAAGCTCAGCAATGAAGTTGTCCAACACGGTGCCAAGATTGACGTTCATACAAAAATCATACCAGCACTAACAACAATTGACAATTGTTGTTAGTGCTGGTTCGAAGCCCGTTTTTCCTAACCCTTTCGTTTGGAGAACTTCAACGAATAACCCAACACTTACTGCGATTTTGGAGCGATTGCAAACCGAAGACTGCCCGTTGCCGCTTCAGGAATTCGCAATCACTCCAGCCGTCAGAACCCCTTGATCTTATCCACCACATTCAACATCTGCTCACCCCGCTCAAACCGGGCGATATTCTCTTTGATCAAATCCACCCGCCGCGCCTGCACCCCATCCGACTGCCCTGCAATATGTGGCGTGATAATCACATTCTCAAACTTCCACAACGCATGTCCCGCCGGCAGCGGCTCCGGGTTCGTCACATCCAACCCAGCCCCGGACAGCCTCTGCGAATCCAGCGCCTTCACCAGCGCCGGGGTATCGTAAAGCTTCCCGCGCGACACCGCGATAAAATAAGCGCCCTTCTTCATCAGCTCAAACTGCTTCGGCCCGATCATCCCCTCACTCTTCGGCGTATGCGGCGCCGAAATGAAAACCACGTCCGCCTGCGGAATCACCGAATCGATGCGGTCCGGAAACACCATCCTGCTCACATACGGATTCAGTGGAATCTCCTTCGGATCCACGCCGATCACCGTCATCCCGAACGCATGCGCCCGCTGCGCAATCTGCTGTCCGATGCCGCCCATCCCCACAATCAGCGCCGTCTTACCGCGAAGTTCCAGCGGATGATACTTCTCCTTCTCCCACTTCTCGTTCGTCCGTGCAGCGACAATCAAATTCAAATTGCGCGTCAACGTAAGCAGCATCGCCAACGCATGATCGGCTATATTCGGCCCCTGAATAATCTTGCAATTCGTCAGCGTAACGTCACTGTTGATGAACTCCGGAAACCGGAACGTCTCCACCCCGGCACTGTAAGTCTGCACCCACTTCAGCTTCTTCGCCGACGCGAAAAGCGCCGGGCTGATGGTTCCCAAAATGGCATCGGCATCGGCCACCTGTTCCACCAGGTTCTTCATGTCCGCCGCAACCACGCGCACGTTCGGCGAAACTTTGTTCAGCTCTTCAATGAAGCCGGGCCCCATCGAAACAGCCACAATCTTCTTCTGTTGAGCGCTCGCGATCAGCGGCAACACAGCCAGTAGAACAAGTACTCGTCTCATTTGCTGCTCCCCCTCGCATCTTCCAGAATCCGCTTCGCACGCGAAGGATTAAACACGCCGCACGAACAGAACCGCTGCAAATACGTCGCCGCCTGCTCCGGTGTACGCCGCCCTTCCTTCACCCAATCGATCATCTTCTTCGCCAGCGAATTCGCTACCATGCCGTGCCCGCACATGGTCGAAAGCAGCAGCACTTGCGTGTTCGGCAGCTTCTCGGTCTTGCCCTCGAACCCAAGCGAATACCCGACACTGTGGCGCGGAATTCCAGCCACATGGCAGCACTGCTCGGCGCCATCCACGCTGGTGGAAATATTCACGCTCAGCCCCATATCGGCTTCCTTCACCGCCTTAAAGAAATCCTCGGCGGCAACACGGCTATCGAACACCGCCGCGGCCGTGGTGATGTGATCGAACCCCGCCACCACCGCCTCGAAGTCCGGCTTCATATCCCGATTCCAGTGCGAAGTCGGATCCATCTTTTTACACGGACGCAGCGAACCGCCATGCCGCGCATCGCCCAGATTCACTGGCCCGAAAGGAATCGCCATCCTGAGAAATCGTTGCAGCTTCTCAAGCGCGCCTTCGTCATTCTTGCCGCGGCTGGCAATCGCGAAAACAATGTAATCGTCGCTGAAGCTTGCGGCATCGCCGAAGCGGTGAAGCGTATTTGTCATTTCGCTGCTCCTATTGGAACCGGTTCGTTGGCCCTGTCCTTAGCAATATTCGTGATCCTGCCCAGCCCCGTGTTCGTCTTCGCGCGATGCAAGGTGTAGCCCAGCCGTTCCAGAATCGGCGCCACCACATTCTCCTCGCCCTGTTCATCGCAGCGCGTGCCCACGCCCAGCACCACCACCGTGTCCACGTCCTTCTCAATCTCCCACACCAGCCGCACAACCTCTTCCGTGCGCGCCACCGGCACTTTGATTTCGATGATCGCCGACATCAGCTTCTCGCCCATCACATCGGCCTGGATCGTGCCCGTCGAAACATCGCTCATCAGCGACGTAATCGGATTCTTCTTCTCAAACGCCACACCGGCCTTCGCCAGCGCCCAGCAGGCTTTCTGGATATCGCGGAACCACACGCCCACCCCCGGCCGCCCGAACTCAATCGTGAACCCAACCTCGCCCACCATCACCCGATCGGACACATCGTTCGTCTTCACTTCTTCCGTGCCCCGGCCTTCAATGCCGGTCGATTCATGCGGCACCCGCGGATCGGAAAACGCACGGCGCACCACGCGCGGCCAAGTCAGTTCATCCGGTTCAAACGCCGCCGTCGGACAAACATCGGGCTCCGGATCGAAGCGAAGCCGCATCATCTGGAACACCTTCCGCATCGTGCGGACAATCACCGGGTTCAAATGCTCCTGGCTCAAACCGTTGTAGCAGGCATAGCACTCCACGCATTCGGTCCGATTAATGGTGGCGCGCTTTATCACCGGATCGATATAGATAGCCCCCATGGGGCAGACATAGGTGCAGTTTCCACACGCTACGCATTTTTTAGGATTGATAGTCATGTACCCTCCGCAAAGATTTGTCGGCTAGCATCAATTTTACAGAATAGAGCGGCGGCGGCCAA
>JANYCV010000170.1 GCA_025360145.1 Acidobacteriaceae bacterium | reverse complement strand
CTTCGATTGGCCAAGTGGCTGAAGAGCCCCGCGCCCCCGAGAATACTTCGGACCCGGCGTTAGATGCCCGTGATCGGATACTCTGCCCTGGAGACGCGGAGCGTGTAAAACCGCTGGCGCGCAAATTGGCTGCGAACATATTCTTGGATCAAAAGGAAATCTGGACCAGTCCGTTTCAGGTTGACTCGGGTCATGCGGTTGCGATACGCTCACTTGCGATGAGACACCTTCTTCTGATTCTAGCTATCACCCTGCCCCTGGCGTCGGCCGAGCTAACTTCCGGTCCCTCGCTCCCCAATCAACTCGTCAAGGATTGGGCCCAAATGCCCGCTGGTTGGAACTTCGGCGAGACCACTGGCGTTGATGTCGACAAGAACGACAACGTCTGGGTCTTCAACCGCGGCGCGCACCCGGTGATTCAGTTCGACAAGAACGGAAAGGTGCTGCAAGCCTGGACCGATGTTCCAATCAAGGCGTCCCACGGTATCCGCGTAGGTCCGGACGGCAACATCTGGGGCGTCGACGTCAAGGGCCACGCCCTAGTCAAATTCAGCCCGGCCGGCCGCGTTTTGATGGTGATCGCGCAACCCTACGCCAGGGAAGGAACCAACGACACCAAGGACGGCTTCAATGAACCCACAGGCCTTGCCTTCGGTAGCAAGGGCGACTTCTTCGTGTCGGACGGCTACAAAAACTCTCGCGTAATTCACTTCAGTAAGGACGCCGAATATCTCGGCCAGTGGGGCAAGAAAGGAACCGCTGACGGCGAGTTCAATCTGGTGCACGACGTAGCCATCGACAAGACGGGCCGCGTCTACGTAGCGGACCGCACCAATTCCCGCGTGCAGGTCTTCGATCAGGACGGCAAGTTCCTCACCAAGTGGACGAACGTAGGAGCGCCATGGGGGCTTTATTACGTGGCCCGCGAAGATGCAATCTACATGTGCGACGGCGTAAACAACCGCGTAGTGAAACTGAACTTGGACGGCCAGATCCAAGGCGTACTAGGCTCCTATGGAAAGACTCCCGGCAAATTCGATTTCGCCCACAACCTGGCGGTCGATAGCACCGGCGCCATCTACGTAGCGGAAATCAAGAACTGGCGCGTGCAAAAGTTCGCCAAGTGAAAATGATAAAACTCGCGATCGCGGCCGTCCTATTGACAGCCGCACTGTGGAGCCAACAACAGCCCCCGCGGACGCCAACCGTCCCACTAACTGCATCCGAACTTGACGCCATCCCGCTGGTAGCACCCCGCATAGGCAAGTCCGTTAAGAAGAAACTTTTCGATGGCAAGACGCTGGCCGGCTGGCAAGGGAACCCCGAATGGTGGTCGGTGCAAGACGGCGCCATTAAGGGCAAGTTCAACGATAAAGTCCCCACCAGCTTCCTCTTCACCAACGAAAGCTATTCAGACTTTCGCCTGATTCTTTCCTCGAAAATGGTTGAATCCGACAACCATGCCGGCGTGGCGTTTTGGAGCGAGATCATAGAGCGCCCCGGCAATAAATGGTACACCCGTGGCCCGCTAGTGGTCTTCCCGAAACCCAGCATGTGGGACTACATCGATGCCAAGGGAATCCGCGTCTTCAAAACAACTACTCAGATAGTAACTAGCCAGCATGAATGGATCGAAGTCGAAATTCTAGCGCAAGGCAACCGCGTCCGCACCGCGATGAACGGCGTAGAAGTAATGGACTGGCGCGAAGCCGATCCCGCCCGCGTCAAAGCAGGCCCCATCGGTGTCCAACTCCACGCCTGGACCGGCCCGCAGGAAGTTTTGTACAAGCACATAGTCGTAGAAACATTCCCGAAGCAAAACAGGCTGATTACCGTCAAGCGTTGAGACGCTGTCCTCATCCCAATCGAAATTCGCGAGTAGCGTTTGAATCGTAAGCGTCCGAGCAAGTGCAGGGTTGACGGCAGCGGTTTGAATGGGAAAGACTGAAGCAGGATTAAAGCCGGGAAGTGGCCCAGGCGGCGGGCGTGTATTGGCCGATGCGTTGGATCGAGAGATTGGCCATCCCGGGCAGGATCGAGGCCAGGTACTGCCGGAGGGGCACCTTGAGCCGGCGGCAGCTATCGGCCCAGCCTGCTCGCTGCCGACATGGATCCAGTTCTTCCGTTTAAGCGTGATGGGGCGCATGGAGTTTTCCGTCAAGTTATTGCTCAGCTCCAGTTCGGGATGTTCCAGGAACCGGGTGAGTTTGTACCAGAGCGAAAGCGTAAAGCATTTCACCGCACTGTAGCCGGTGGTTATAACGCCTTCGCTGCCGATGAAACGGAAGCCGAAGCTTTCCTCCTCCGCGCCTGACGAAAGTGGTGCGCGTTTTGCGTTCCGGCAGCGAAACTTCATTCACTCGTCCCAGGGGTTTATGATTCGTACTTCACAATGCTCGAAGTCGTGAACATTGCGGGTTGCAACCGCGGCTCGACGCGAGCGGGCGATGGCGGCTATCATTGCGTCGAACTGCGAGATTGGGCGGCCCTTCGCCTCTCGACCGCTAACGATCATTGCGAACGTGCGCGCAGACTCCTCGTCGAAGGGAAGGATTCGTCCCTCGAATTCATCCGAAAACAGTTTCTCGATCGCAGCATGTCGGCGTGTTCACCGTTTACCCGCCGGCACCATTGCCACTCTGTAAAGCACTTCAGTCTGCGTGATCGTTGTGATAAACACCTCCATCGGCTCCTGAGCCGCGAGCCAGTGGAGGACAACGCCGGATGGAGAAGGTTTGAGAGCTTCGGAGAGTACGTTCGTGTCGAGCACGATCATTTCGTGAACTGCGGAGGTTGTCGAACGGGTTCACGCGAAGGAAGCGCGAGTTCCACGCCCCCGAGCGAGTCAATATGCCGCCGGATCGATTCCGCAAAATTCAAGGTGCGTCGTGGTTCCGGTTTGAGTCCAGACTTGAGGATTTCCCGGGCCTCCTCTTCCATGGATCTTCCATGGTGGGCTGCACGGACGCGGAGCCGGGACTTGAGCGCATCATCCAGTCTTCTGATCGTGATGCTCGCCATACATCAACGATAGCACTGCAATCACTCCGGGTAATGCGCTCGTGTTGAACACCTGGCACGCATTAGACTAAGCCATCTGCCGCGGATCCCACGAACAAACCGTGCGGTCGAAGTAGCTCTTGTTCGTCAACAGCGCCGGACCGGCCGCGCGCAGTCCGAACACCCCATCTTCCACCGATGGCTTGTGGTTGCGAATGGAATCGTAGAAGTTCTGTTGATGGTGCAGGTTCGCATCGTAGCCGGCGGGTGTTGTGTAATGGGATTCGCCCTGCATCGCGATGGACTCCGCCGTTAGCGGCTTGCGCGGATACTTGGCGCGGTACTCGTCCAGCATCTTCTTCTGCATCGCTTTCGGAAATGTTTCCGTGGTGAAGCCCGGTTCGGATTCGCGGGGCTCCTTCGCCAGTTTCACCGAACTATAGCCGGTGGTCATCACGCCTTCACTACCCACGAAACGGAAGCCGAAGTTTTCCTGCGCCACGCCGCTGGCGAAGTTGACGCGCAATGCCAGCGTGAACTCCGGGTGTTGCGCGGTCTTCGGGTAATCCATCGTCGCCAACATCACGTCGGGAACGTCGCGGCCGTCATTCCAAAAGCGCAGGCCTCCGGTGGCGAAGACGCGGCGCGGTCCCAGCGATCCGGTTACGACGTGCAGTCCGGAAAGTAGATGTACGAAGAGATCGCCGGCGACGCCCGTGCCGTAGTCGCGGTAGTTGCGCCAGCGGAACAAGCGGATGGGCTCAAACGGCCGCTTGGGCGCGTTGCCCAGGAAGCGATCCCAGTCGATGTTACCAGTGGAAGCATCTGGAGGGATCGAATACTGCCAGGCGCCGATGGCGGTGTTGCGGTCCAGATAAGCTTCCACCATGTTCAGTTCGCCGATGGCGCCGGTTTTCATCAGGTCGCGGGCCTTCTGGTAGACGAGCGAACTGACATACTGGCTGCCGATTTGCAGAACGCGGCCGGAAGCCTGCTGCGCCTCGATCACCGATTTACCCTCGGCGATGTCGTGAACCATGGGCTTCTCGCAGTACACATGCTTGCCGGCCGCCAGTGCTTCTTTTGTAATCTGCGCGTGCCAGTGATCCGGCGTGCCGATGATGACCGCGTCCACGTCTTTGCGGGCCAGGATCTCGCGGTGGTCGCGCGTGGTGAAGAGGTGATCGCCGAACAGCTCTTTCGCTCGCGTGAGGTGGCCGTCATAGATGTCGGCGACGGCCACCAGCGCCACTCCGGGAATGCGCAGCGCGATCTTCGCATCGGCCATGCCGCGGCCACCTGCACCGATGAGAGCGATCTGGATTTTATCGTTTGCCGAGGTCTGCATTTCGTCTCCGTTTGGTATCTTTGGGTCCGGTGGCGGCACGAGGGCGTCCGCAGCATCTCGGCCGTTGGACGGACGGGTTGCTACGCCTTCCACTTGTAGAAATAGAACAGGAGCGGCGTCTTTCCAGTATTCACGATTCCGTGAAGCTTGTTTGCCGCCGAGTACATCATCGAGCCGGGGCCTACCTTGGTGGTCTTTCCATCGACGATGATTTCGCCGGTGCCTTCGGTGATCACCATGAACTCTTCTTCCGGATGTTGATGCGGAGCGTGCGGTGTCATCCCGGGCTTGAGCCGCAGGCTGCCCGCCGTCATTGCCTTCAACTGGTCCGTGGGTCCGTCGTAGTATAACCGCAGATCGCCAAACGTCTCTTTGGTTAGCTTCGCTTTGGCTTCATCCAGCGTCCCGTTTGGAAGCTTCGGGGCACCCGCGGCGAACATCGGCATCGCGCTCAAACCAGCCATCTGCAATACTTGTCGTCTTTTCATTTCGTCTCCAATTTGTGCATCACTTCCATTACTACTTTTCCTACCACGTCAAAGCTCGCGGCGCTCAATTTATCCACTGTATCCTGCGCGGAGTGCCAGTAGGAGTGATTAGGCCCGTAGTCGAAATCAATCAGGTCGATGGCGTTCACGCTCAATTGGACGAACGGCAAATGGTCGTCGGAAATCGGCTGTGAGTTACGAGCGAACTGTTTCGAATACCCCAGGTCCGCGGCCGTCTCCCAAACCAGTTTTCGCAGCCCTTCGGTCGAATTGACTTCATTGATCAACTCCAGATCACGGTCGCCAATCATGTCGACGTTGATCAACGCCTTTACCTTTCGTAAGGTTCCATCGGCGGCCCATTTCCCGGCGAGGTGACGGCTGCCGTAGAGGCTATCGGTCTCGGTCCAATTGACAAACGCTTCTTCCCCATCGAACCACACGAGGTAGATGTCGTCCTTGCGGGGCTTTTTGGCCAGCACCCGCGCCAGTTCCAGTAGAAGGCCCGTGGACGAGCCTCCATCGTTGGCCCCCACGAAGGAAATCAGCGGCATCAGTTTCGTGTCGAAATGTCCGGTCACCACCACCGCTTTGCCCGAAGATCCGGTTAGCTTCGCGATGATGTTCTTCATCGGCTTCGGGCCAAGGGGTGTATCAACGATGAAGGCATCACCCTGCACGTTCCAACCGAAGCCGCGGAGCTGAGCCTCGATGTAAGTTTGCAATTGCCGGTTTGCTGCCGAGCCCGCCGGTCTGGGCCCGAAGGCGACGGCTTTGGCCGTAAACTCCAATGCTGACACGCCGTTAAAATCGGCCGCCAGCGCGACTGCGGTCCAAAGTGCTAACCCTGCTATTTTCGAGCCGTACATACATACCCCAAAGTGAAATTACGCCGGTCGTCAAGACAGTCAAACAGCGGGAGCAGCAACGCCGGTGGAACCAACACCAGGGCTGCGGGAATCACCCAGATGCCGGGAAAGAATTGCAGCCCATTCAACAGACGGCGGGAAAGCAGGCGGAAGAACCCCCCTACCGGTTCGATCACCAAGCCGGTGAATCCGGCATTTTCCAACAGGTATTCCATGCCAAAGCGCGTGTAGCGGAAGTAGTCGTGCGGCTGTTGATGTTCTTCCCATTCATGCGGGGTGACAAGGAGAATCATTCCGCCCGGTTTCAACGTGCGATACAACTCTTTCACCACCGCGGCCGGTTCGCGAACGTGTTCCAGCGTTACGATGTTGATGCAAGCGTCGAAGGCATTGTCAGGGAAGGGAAGCCGCTCCAGATCGGCCAGCGCATCCAGACCGGCATAGTTCCAGTCCGTATCGCCGATTCCCAGATCGACTCCGGTGTACCGCTGCCGGGCGAATGCCCCTGCGAACTTACCCTCTCCGGCACCGGCATCGAGCACGCGGACACGGTCGGGAAGTGCCGCGGAAAACCGGGAAACCGAGTCGTCTATGGCGGCTTCAAAATGCAGGATGTAGCGCCGCAAGAACGCTGGAAGCCGCTGCTGCAACTTAGAGTAAGTCACCGTTTCTTCCGCGCCTCTATCATAACCGTGGACCCGGCACGGCAGGCCGCCTCCAGAATAGTGAACGGCAAAGCGGCAAGCACCAAGCCGAGATACAAAACGTCCTTCCAAATTCTGGTGTTTCCGGTCTCTTTCACCTTTCTAACGCGCCTGGCCATCGGGTCGAGCGAAGGCGCAAGGCTGCTGGCAAGTCCCGCCGGATTGTCCCGCAGGGAGAAATATTTGTGGCGCAGCACTTCAAATCCGCAGAGTTCCAGGAGCGAATCCATGTCCTCCGCGCGGAAGTTTACCAGGTGGCGGGGCACGTCGATTCCATTCCAGCTTTCCCCCAGCAGGAGAAACTGCCAGCAAGCGGCGTTTGGGACCTGAATCACCAGACGGCCATTTGGCCGCAATAGCGAATGCGCGGCCTGCAGGTAGGCAGCAGGGTCGTAGAGATGCTCCAGCACGTGGAACATGGTAATCCCGGCGCAGCTGGATGCAGGCAGCGGCGCACTGGATAACGTGCCGCAGACTACAGGCACGCCGTTCCTATGCCAGGCAATGCCGGCTGCTTCACTGGAAAAATCGAGCCCCATCACCTGGAATCCGCGTTCGCCAAGCATTCGCGAGAAGAGGCCGCCGCCGCATCCCACGTCCAGCACGGGACCGGTTTCCTTACATTCGAGCAGAGCCCGGCGAACGAAATGGACGTGATCCCGTAGAACGAACCGTCGGTAGAGGTCCTCCAGGCGGTCCGCCGTTGCCTCCTCCGCCGAATACCAGTAGCTGTCGGGATAGTAGGTCTTCAGCTCATCCGGGGTTGGCCAGGGGGACAGGCGAATCAGCGAGCAACCGAGGCACTCCACTACCAGAAAGCTTTTGTCCGTCGTGTGATACAGGCGATCATGGGCGCGAAACAAACTTCGGGTTTGTCTGCTTCCGCAGGCGGGACAGGCTTCGCCGTCTGGGGTCTTGATCAAATCGCTTGTCCCATTAATTCTTTGAGTGAGATGCGGTGCTGCCATAGAAGCCGGCGGATCTGGCGGTTACTCAATTTGCGCAAGTGCCGGTTGCGGCGCCGCTTCTGAATTGTATGCGGGATCATGGTCAAAGCCTCCATGTTTCCCTTTAGGACGGCCCATGCGGCGCGCGCTTTGCCGGCCGCACCCGGAAATTTGCCCACCTCTCCTTTTCCGCGAACCGCAGCCCAGGCCCCTGCGCCCAATCGCAATAGAAAGTAAATGAAGTTCAGGCAGAGCAGGCCAGGCGGAAAATGCTTCACAGCGAGTAGTACACGGTTTCGTTCAATCAGTTCCAATCTTCGGCTGGATAATAGTCCGAGAGTAGCGCCGCGATGATGCCGCACTACGGCGCCGGGAACATAGAGGCACCCCCAGCCCGCGATCCTCGCTCTTAATCCCAGCTCCGCATCGTCGCCGTAGGCAAACAAATCCTCGTCAAATCCACCAATCTGTTCAAGCATTGACTTGCGGTACATGGCCGCGCACCCATCGGGCCATAGCACTTCCTCCAGCGTGTCGAATTGTCCGTGATCGAGCTGGCCGGTGCCACGGCCGCGGTTCTGGCCGTCAAGATAAATCAAATGTCCAACTTTATCAATCCGCCGGGGATCTTCATAGACCAGAATCTTCGAGGCGGTCATGCCGATATCTTCCCGCGCACTCAGTGGCTTCGACAGCTCCGCCAGCCAATCCGGCTCTGCCTCGGCATCGTTGTTCAAAAGGGCCACAAAATCCCCAGCGGCACAGTCTATTCCCTGATTGTTTGCGCCGCAAAAGCCGCGATTTTCCCTATTTTTAATAAGTTGCAGAGGAAACTTCGCGTGATGTGCGAAACTGCTCTCCACCATTTCGACCGAGCCGTCCAACGATCCGTTATCCACCACGATCACTTCAAAAGTGACGGCGTTCTGCAGCGCCAGGGACTGGAGACAAGCCCGCAAAAGCTCCCGTCGATTGAAGTTAACTACGATCACCGAGATGGGTACGCTGACAATCTCTGCTTTCAACTGTAGTATTATAGCCTTAGACCATATTCTAGGCCCGTTCCTATGCACTCTGTCGGTGAAAAGCTCCGCAATGAGCGCCAGAGGCAGAACCGCTCAATTTCTGCCATTGCAAGCGAGACTTGCATCAGCGTACGCTATCTTGAAGCGATTGAGCAAGATGACCCGTCTGCGTTGCCGGGGGGCTTCTTCTACAAAAGTTTCGTCAAACAGTATTCCAGTGCACTTGGCCTGGACTACAGCAGCGTGCAACCCGAGGTCGAAAAGGTAATGCCCGCCGAAGTGCCGGATCCACTTCCAGGCTTGAGCACGTCCTACCAGATTGCGAAGACCGAAGGCCGCATTTCTTTTTTCCCGAATCGCGCGGTGTGGGCTGTGGCGCTACTTGTGACCACACTGGCGGGTGGCGGCGGCTTCTATCATTGGTGGCAGAAAAATCAGCAGAGTGCCGGCGATCCATTGCCCGATCCGGTTCAAGTTGTTCAGGCGGCACCTGCGCCGGCGCCGCCGGTTAAGGCTCCGGTTGCAGCTGACGAGGTTGTTGCTACAATTCCGGCTGCTGTTCCTGCGCCCGCTGCTGCCGCAGTAGCTCCGGGCGCGGATGTTCCGAAGGCGGAATCCGCCAAGATTTCGGTGGGCCTTTCCGCGCGCGAAAGAACCTGGGTCTCGCTTTCGTCGGATGGCAAGACGGTTTTCAGCGGAGTGCTGGACGCCCGCCAAACCAAAAATATCGAAGGTCTGGAGAACGCAAAGTTGCTTACCGGGAATGCGGCCGGCCTTGATGTACGTTGGAATGGGAAATCAATCGGCCCTCTGGGAACGCACGGTGAAGTAAAAATCGTGGTCTTCACTCCGGAGAATTTCCAAATCATTTCCCCGCGAAAGATGTAACGGTTCTTATCTTAGGGATCTGGCGGTGAAGCAAAGCCTTTTGCGCAAACGTAGTTTACTCTGGGATGATTCAGTATTGATGCTAAAGGCTCTGCTCTCAATTTGGCTGGTTGCGTTCGCACCATCCTTGTACGGGCAACGCTTCACTTTCCAGTATTACGGCCAGCAGCAGGGCTTAACCAACCTTACCGCAAAGTGCATTCTGCAAGACCGCACTGGCTTCCTTTGGGTGGGTACACAGAACGGACTCTTTCGTTACGACGGCACTCAATTCATCCGATTCGGAGTAGAAGACGGGCTTCCAAGCCCGAGCGTGGAATCGATGCATGAAACGCGCGACGGCACGCTGTGGGTTGGAACCACCGTCGGTCTGGCCAAACGGAATGACACCGGCTACGGACAGAGCAAGTTCGAACGGGTAGTGATGAAGGACTCCGGAGTGGAAGGGGTTCGTCAGAACGCGATTGCGTCGGACTCGCGGGGACAGATGTTCGTCGGCACAGGAAAGGGGCTATTCGTAGGTGTTCGCGAAAAAGCCGGCTACCGATTCCAACTGCACATTCCTCCAGTTGAAATGCCCGCGGTCACCGGCATTCATGTCGATGCTTCCGATAAAATGTGGCTCTGGTGCGGCAGTCAGATCTGCCAGTTTCAGGCGGGGGCGATCGTTCCTTACGGCGGAGATCTGAAGGTTACTCCGAACCGGGCGGCTTCCCTGATCACCGACCTGGACGGAAATCTGTGGGCGCGTAGCGCGGATTCACTTTTTGTCCTTCAGAAAGGCGCGGCGGCTTTCCAAAACCGCACTGGCGATTTGCCCGATTCCAACGCGTTCTCGTCTCTCTTTATCGACCGGCAGGGTACGCTGCTGGTTCCTACCGACCTGGGTTTGGCCCGCCGCGTGGAAGGAGGCTGGGATCTGGTGGGCAAGGATCGTGGACTTGCAGCCGACTCCATCACTTCGGTATTTCAAGACAGCGAAGGCTCTCTGTGGGTCGGCGTTGCCGGTGCCGGACTTGCTCGATGGAAGGGATACCGACATTGGGAATCCTATACCGAAGCGGAAGGCTTGGGCAATGCGAACGTGTGGGCCATTGTTCGCGACGCCCAAGGAACTCTGTGGGCCGGCAACGATCTTGGGCTTTACTATTTAAAAGCCGGGAAGCCGGGCATCCCACCTCGATGGAAAAGTTGGGACCTGGGCCGGAAGGCGATGACGATCGATCATATTCTTCCCGCGGGCGACGGAACACTTTGGATTGGGAGTTCCTCCGGCATGCTGGCGCGAATCAATCCCGACGCGAAATCGACCAAAATCTACGGGGAAGAATCCGGACTTACAAACAATCACATTTTCCATTTCTCGTTTGATGGAAACGGCCGCCTGTGGCTGGCGACGCGCGGCGGATTGTATCGGGGGACGGGAAGAAATGGCCGTCCTTACTTTGAATACACTGAACCACCTGGTTATGAACCGGCTGCCGCGTTTGACCGTTTTCTGCTGGACCGCGAGAATCGCCTCTGGATCGGTGGCCGCGGAAGCCTGCTTCGCTTGACTGGAGACAAGTGGGAAAAATTCAGCATCAAGGACGGCCTTCCGAATTACCGCTTCGAGCGACTGGCACAAACCGCCGATGGTGGCCTGTGGGTAGGGTACCGCGGCGGCCCCGGTATCGCGAAGATTACCTTCAACGGCAACCGGCTTCTGATCCAAGCCGTCCTGCCGCGCCCGGGCACCGCGCCCACTCTGGCAATCGCGCTGGACACCGATATTTACGGGCGGCTATGGCACTCCACCGACGACGGCGTCGATTTCCTGGACGGAACCAAATGGCGTCACTACGGCAGTGCGGATGGCTTGGTTTGGGACGATTGCAACGGAAATGCATTCTTTGGCGATGTGGACGGCACGGTTTGGATCGGCACCAGTCAGGGCATCTCGCATTTCCGGCTTCCGAAGGTGGAACTGGCGCAAATTCCGCCGGCGATCGTCACGTCGTACTCGCTTGGCGAGAACCCGCAGAGATTACAGGATACCCCCTCGGTGCCATATTCGGACCGAACGTTCACGGCGAATTTCACGGCACTCACTTTTGTGAATGAATCCGCGGTACGGTTCCGATACCGGCTGAAAGGGCTGGAAGAGAATTGGACCGAGGCTCGTACACGCGAGGTCCGCTATCCCAGCCTTCCCTCGGGCGGCTATACGTTTGAGGTGATGGCGCGGGATTCCGCGGGCAGTTGGGGTGCCACGCCTGCCAACATTTCCTTCGCCATTCTTCCGGCCTGGTGGCAGACCTGGGCTTTCCGGCTCGCTTGTTTTATTGCGCTGTTGAGCGCGGCAAGCATGCTGTGGATGTGGCGCTTCCGGCGGATTATCGGGACTCAGCGGGTATTGGAGTTGGCCGTTGAGCAGCGCACCGCGGAACTGGTGCGTGAGCAGGCAAAGGTGCTGGGAGAGAAAAAGAACGTAGAAGAGCAGAAGGTGGAAATTGAACGGCTGCTTCACGAATCGCAGCGGGCTATGCAGTTTAAGAGTCAGTTTCTGGCAAACATGAGCCACGAGATTCGGACGCCTATGAACGGCATCATCGGGATGACCGAGCTGACGCTGGACTCTCCGCTCGATCAGGAACAAAGAAACAATCTGCAATTGGTTCGATCCTCGGCGAAGTCGCTGCTGTCGGTGATCAATGACATTCTCGACTTTTCCAAGGTGGAAGCAGGAAAGCTGGATCTGGAGACCATCGATTTCGATCTTCGCGAACATTTGAACAACGTGCTTGCGATGCTGGCATTTCGTTCGCGCGAAAAAAAACTTCTGCTGCACTGCAAGATTGACGGCGGCGTTCCCAATGCGATTGCCGGCGACCCTGGACGCCTACGGCAAATTCTGGTAAATCTGCTGGGGAACGCCATGAAGTTTACGGATGCAGGTGAAGTGCTGCTGCGCGTTAGTGAGCTCAAATTCGCCGATGAGGCGCAATCCGGCGATACCGTCCTGCTGCATTTCAGCGTGAGCGATCAAGGTATTGGCATTCCGAAAGAGCAACAGGGGATCATTCTTGAGCCTTTCCGGCAAGCCGACGAATCCGTTACGCGAAAATATGGCGGAACGGGATTGGGCCTGGCCATCTGTACGCAACTGGTCGCGCTGATGAAGGGGCGAATGTGGCTGGAAAGCGAGGTAGGGAAAGGCAGCACCTTTCACTTCACGGCGAGATTCAATCGCGCCGCGGCAAAGAGAGCCGTCGCCGCTAGGGATTCCGGAAACGAAGTGTTCTCGTCTGTTTCGCAGTCTCTGCGGATTCTGGTGGCCGAAGATAATCTGGTAAATCAGAGACTGATGTCGGCAATTCTGCAGAAGAAGGGCCACCTGGTCAGCGTAGTGGCCAGCGGCAAGGAAGCGGTGAGCATCTCCGCGAAACAGCAATTCGATCTGGTTTTGATGGATATGCAGATGCCGGAAATGGATGGATTCGAGGCGACGGCAATGATTCGCGAACGGGAGAAAGGAACTGGCCGCCGGCTGCGGATTATTGCCGTTACCGCCAGCGCCATGTCGGGCGACCGTGAGCGGTGCCTGGCGGCCGGACTGGACGACTACCTGACTAAGCCCATCGACGCCGCCGAACTTCACCGCATTATCAGTCTCGCGCCGCCGCCTCCGGCCGTGACGCTGCGCGCTCTCGCCTCCGCTGCAGGCGCTGAAGAAGCAGCAGCTCCTGGCGCCGCCGGAGCTTGATTTTACCGTCCACTTCCTTCCAGAATTTACGGAAATAGAGCACCGCCGAAAGTGTGGCGAAAAAGACAACGCCCCACATTGCCAGCAGCGCGGCATCTTTCAACCAGTTCATGTGAATGCTCAGCACCAGCAGACTGATTGCTATCACCTGCGTCACCAGCTTCGTCTTGCCCAGATCGCTGGCCTTGATGATGTAGCCTTCCGCCGCCGCAATGCTGCGCAGGCCCGAGATGGCAAACTCCCGGCCTACGACGATCACCACCATCCAGGCAGGGACCACGTGAACCTGCACCAATGAGATCAGCGCCGCCGAAACCAACAACTTGTCGGCGATGGGATCCAGCAAGGTGCCGACGGTGGTGATCTGATGCCAACGCCGGGCCAGGTATCCATCCAACAGATCCGTTAGCGCAGCCGCCCAAAAAATCAGCAGCGCCAGCCATTCGTTCGTGATTACCAGTCCGGCAGCCTGAATCCGCAAGTTTTCCTGCACCAACACCGCTACTAGCAATGGAACGAAGAAGATTCGAAGGAGCGTGAGTGCGTTAGGCAGATTCATCGGCGATCTATGTGGAGGGGGCCCCAGGTTTGCGCGAGACACCCCCGCCCCGCAATCTCCTAATGCTCTCCGGCATGTTAATCCACCACGTAAGCAGCCAGCCGCTTCTTTACCGATTCCGGAGTTTCCGCCACCACTTCAGAATACTCTTCGCCTACTCGTTTCTCGATCACCCGTGCATACTCATGAAGAAAGTGCAGCGGCGCGCCATCGGAATGCGGAAACCGGAATTTCACGGTGGAGAGCGAATCGAGCGGCAGCATCTGGTCGATCCGGGACAGAAGTTTGTCGAACCCTTCGCCGGACTTCGCCGAGACTGCCACAGCCTGCGGCGGCGCGCCGGAAACCACGGTATTTCCGAGGACTCTGCGGCAGACTGTGTCAGGGTCGGCATTCGCTTCCGGCAGCAGATCGAGTTTATTAAACACCAGCAACTGCGGTGTAGCTTCGGCGCCGATTTCCGCCAGCACCTTCAGCACATGTTCGGTATGACTGGCAGCGTGCGGCGAGGATACATCCAAAACATGCAGCAGCAGGGAAGCCCCAGTAACCTCTTCGAGCGTCGCCCGGAATGCCTTCACCAAAGTAATCGGCAGGTGGCGAATAAATCCCACTGTATCGCTGAGGAGCACGCGCCGGCGGGAGGGCAAAGTCAGGTGCCGCACCGTTGGGTCCAGCGTCGCAAACATCTTCGCATCCGCCAGAACGGCGGCCCCGGTGAAGCGGTTAAACAACGTAGACTTTCCCGCGTTCGTATAACCAACCAGGCCGATGGTGGCAAGCGGCACCGCCTGTCTTTGCCGCCGTTGTATGGCGCGTCCGCTGCGTACACCTTCGAGGCTTTGTTCGATTTTCCGGATGCGGCGGAAGATCATTCGCCGGTCAGTTTCAAGCTGCGTTTCGCCTGGTCCACGCGTTCCAATTCCACCGCCGAGGCGCGACATCTCAATACCGTGTCCTGCCAGGCGCGGCAGCAGATAGTTCAACTGCGCCAGTTCCACCTGCAACTGGCCTTCGCGCGTCTTGGCACGTTTGGCGAAGATATCGAGAATCAGCTGGGTGCGGTCGATGACCTTGCACTGCAGGACCTTTTCGAGATTCCGCTGCTGAGTGGGGGAGAGATCGCGATCGAAGATCACCACGTCGGCCTTCAAGCTCTGGACGTCGCGCGTAAGTTCTTCGACCTTGCCGGACCCGATGAGCGTGGCAGCCTCCGCCGATGGACGCACCTGCACGCTGCGCTCCACCACTTCCGCACCAGCGCTTTGGGCGAGGGCTACCAGTTCATCAATGGATTGTTCGGCGTCGTTTTCAGTTGCTTCCGGGTTGGCGACTGGCCGTCTGGATGATCGGCCCTTCACTTGAAGTCCTACCAGGATTGCTCGCTCACGGGCGGCTGGAGGCAATGGGGAAGTCTACTCCTCGACGGTGTCGGACTCGGTTGCACTGTTTGCCGGATGCGCGGCGGCGGAAGCCTGCGGGTTCGACGACATATGCACCGGACGGGAAACAACTACTGTGGAGATTGCGTGTTTGAAGATGAGCTGTTCCTGATTGCTCGCCTCCAAGATCAGGGAGTATTTGTCGAAACTCTTGATCCTTCCGGACAGCTTGACTCCGCTCATCAGATAAATGGTCAAGAACGTCTTGTCCTTGCGAGCGTTATTTAGAAAAGCTTCCTGGATGTTTTGTGCCAGC
>JANYCV010000146.1 GCA_025360145.1 Acidobacteriaceae bacterium | reverse complement strand
GGAACTACACAATTTCGCCCCGCCCATAATGCGACACTTATTTCTTTACAGACACTTAGCGCACTGTGTCTTCCTGTGTCCGCCCAGGTTTCTTCAGCTGAATTGAGCGGCACAGTTCTCGATGTTACCGGCGCGACCCTTCCCGGCGCCAAAGTGACGGCCACAAACGCCGGCACCAACGTCGCTCGCGGCACCGTAAGCGACGCCACGGGAAATTACGTCATCCCCTTGCTTCAACCTGGCAACTACGTGATTACCGCCGAAGCAACGGGTTTCAAAAAGCTGGTTCAGAAAGGACTCAGCCTCCAGATCAACCAGCAAGCGCAGTTGAACCTGACGCTGCAACTTGGACAGGTTTCCGAGGAAATCCAAGTGACCGCGCAAGCTCCACAGCTTCAGTCCGAATCGTCTTCACTGGGAACGGTGGTAAGCGAAAAGCTTGTCAATCAACTGCCGCTGAATGGACGCAACTTCATTCAATTGGCGGTTCTAAGTCCAGGAGTCACCGGCGTGGGATTCGCCGCTTCGGGAACCATCATGAGCGGTACGAGGCCGGACGACCGCCGTCCTGGAACCGAGATATTTTCGAATGGTAACCGCGAAGGCTCGAACAACTTCCTTTACGACGGAGTAGACAACAACGAGCGATTGACCCTCTCGATCGTGTTGCGGCCCGCCGTTGAGGCTGTGCGCGAATTCAAGATTCAAACGAATCTGTATAGCGCCGACATCGGCCGCAACTCGGGCGCGGTAATTGACGTAATCACGAAATCCGGAACGAACCAGTTGCATGGCAGCCTGTTCGAATTCCTGCGCAATTCCGCCATGGACGCGCGCAATTTCTTCAGCCCCAAAGGGACTCCCTTTCCGTCTTTCCGGCTGAACCAGTTTGGAGGGTCTTTCGGCGGACCGGTTATCATACCGAAACTTTACAACGGAAAAGACAAGACGTTCTTCTTCGCGGATTACGAAGGCTATCGCCGGGCCTCGCAGAGCATTATTCTGGGCAACGTACCCACAGCGCTGATGCGCCGCGGTGACTTCAGCGAAGCGGCAGCAGTATACGATCCGCTGACCACACGGGCCAACCCAAGCGGCAGCGGGTTCATCCGCACTCAATTTCCGGGCAACCAGATTCCGGCCAGCCGTTTTGATCCGAAGACGGCGCTGCTAATCAATGCGTACCCGACGCCAACCAGCGCCGCACGTCTCAACAACTATCTTACTAATCTGATTCAAAAGCAGAGTTGGAATCAGGGTGACATTCGGGTGGATCATCTGGCCTCGTCGAAAGACAGCTTTTTTGCCCGTTACTCTATTCAAAATACCGAGACGGTAGTTCCCAGCACATTGCCGCCAGCCACGCTCCCCGGATTGTCTAAGCCGATCAACCTGGGCGATGAAGGTTCCTTCGCGGGCACGGCCTTTCAGCCAGCCCAACATGCGGTGGCGAGCTATGTAAGAGTTATCAGCCCCAGGCTGGTGAATGAGTTCCGAGCGGGTTACAGCCGCTTCCGCGCGGACTATACGGCCGATCAGTACGAACCTGGCGGGGCGCTTGGAAATAAATTCGGAATCGCGAACTCGAACGCAACTCCGAACGAGCAAAACTTCCCGATCTTTTCGCCATCGAATTACTTTGGTATCGGCCAAACACGCTCACTGCCCATTTTCCGGCGCGAGAATATGTTCCAGTATGTGGACAACGTGAGCATGACGCTGGGTAAGCACACGTTGAAATTTGGCGGTGATTTCCGCCGCCGCCAGCTCACCGTCTATCAGACCAACATGGGCAACGGCCGATTCAACTTCTCACCAGCCTTTACAGATTCCAGGCAAGGATCGGGTGGCGATACCATGGCAACTTTCCTGCTGGGCTACCCAAACTTGACCGGCCACGACTATACATTCAACTGGCCAGGAGAACGGGGCAGCGAAGTGGGCCTGTACGTGGCTGACGACTGGCGGATTACCCGCAAACTGACGCTGAACCTGGGTCTGCGCTGGGACTATTACAGCCCCTTCAGCGAGGTTGCAAATCGTTGGGCCAATTTCAATGTGAGAACTGCGAAGATCGACATCGCAGGCGTCAACGGCGCCGACAAGTACGTTGGCGTCAAACCGTACTACAAGAACTTCGGACCGCGTGTTGGATTTGCGTACCAGTTGCTTACTCACACTGTAGTTCGCGGCGGGTTTGGGCTTTTCTACAACCCAGGCGGGAACGAGGGAAGCAGCCTGCGGCTGTTCCGCAATATTCCCTTCGGTTCGACGATAAACATCACGCCGGGAGATATTAACGTGGGCTTGCGTGTAAGCGACGGCTTCCCAGCGCTTCAGTCGCCCAACTTTGCCGATGCTAATAGACCGTTCGGCGGGGTGTCCGCGGTGGCCGCGGACTTCCGTCCGTCCTTGGCGGAACAGTTCAATTTGACCGTCGAGCACGAGATTGCACCCTGGGCGCTGGTGATCAGAGCTGCCGCGGTAGGCAATCTGGGCCGCCGTCTCTATAACGTTTACGACGCCAATCAACCAATTCCGTCGCCCGCGGCGCTAAACACCCGCCGCCCGTTCTATGGGGTTCTTCCTGATTTAGCAGGTGTGAGCTATTTTGTCTAAGACGGATTGAGTAACTACTATGCCGGGCAGTTAACGCTCGACAAACGCTTCTCCAAAGGCCTGAGCGGATTGGTGGGCTACTCCTGGTCGCACTCGATCGACAACGTGGTTCTCGAATTTGGTGGCGGAGCCGCAGGACCGCAACCCCAGGATCCTCGCAACCTGCGGGCCGAGCGTGGCAACTCCATCATCGATTTGCGTCATCGCTTGACCGTCAGTTATCTTTATGAACTGCCTTTCGGCAAAGGTAAGGAGTTCCTGAACCGGGGTGGAATCGCCGACCTCGCACTGGGCGGATGGCAGACCAATGGAATCCTTACGATTCAAACCGGTCAGCCGTTCTCTCCGGTACTGCAAACGTCGACAACCAACGGCACCGGTAGCCGTCCGGATGTGGTGGGTAAGGTGACCTATCCGCGCACTCTTCAGCGCTGGTTCGATCCGAGTGCCTACGCCACGCCCGCGCCGTACACTTACGGCAACGCGTCCCGCAATAGTTTGTTTGGACCGGGCCGCTTCAACTGGGATATGTCTCTGTTCAAGAATTTCGTGATCCACGATCAGATGCGTTTTGAATTCCGCGCTGAAGCGTTCAACGTGTTCAACCATCCGCAATTCGGATTGCCGAACCAGAGTATTGGCAACGCCCAAGTGGGTTCCATCACAAGCACCGTGGGAAATCCGCGCCAGTTGCAAATGGGGATTCGCTTCCAGTTCTAAGCGAAGCAGGCGGTTGTAATCCGAGCCAAAGGGCGTCCCGAGTAATCGGGACGCCCTTTTTACGATGCATAAGGCGCTTTGCAGCGGAGGAGTCCATCGCGGACCTCTGACACGCCCAGTCAGGGCGGCATTCGTACAGTTAATGGCCAGCTTCACTGCGGTACCCACAGCAAGCCAAAACTGGAAGAGTAATGCACAATCAGTGATGACAGGAGCATACGTTGAACTGGAACGATCAACCACACCGCCGCTATAACCCGCTAACAAAAGAATGGGTCCTGGTATCGCCGCAGCGGACCCAACGCCCCTGGCAGGGCCAGGTGGAAAAGACCGCTGCGCCCGTCCGCGTGCCTTACGACCCCGCCTGCTACCTTTGCCCCCGCAACGCCCGGCATGGCGGCGAACGCAATCCGGCTTATGGCGAAACCTTTGTCTTCGAAAACGACTTCGCAGCGTTGCGGCCGGACACATCATCCGCCGCACTCAATGACCGCGGCCTTCTGGTCGCCGAAACCGAGCGTGGCATCAGCCGCGTGGTCTGCTTCTCGCCCGATCATAGCCTCACGCTCGGCCGCATGACCGGGATCGAAATCCGTCGCGTAGTCGACGTCTGGGCCGCGCAATACCAGGAACTCGGCAGCCTGCCATTCATCCAAAACGTGCAGATCTTTGAGAACCGCGGCGAAATCATGGGCGCCAGTAACCCGCATCCGCACGGCCAGATCTGGGCCAACGAATCCCTGCCGAATGAGATCGCGAAAGAGACCCAATCGCAACGCGAATATCTCAATCACCATGGCACGTGCCTGCTGTGCGACTACACCGCGCTGGAGCTTGAATCAAAAGAACGCACCGTCTGCGAAAACGATTGGTTCCTCGCGCTAACTCCGTTCT
>JANYCV010000133.1 GCA_025360145.1 Acidobacteriaceae bacterium | reverse complement strand
AGCCGCAATGGTGCCACTGCCCCGAAGAAGGCGCAATGTGAGGTTCCGGGGGTCGAGGTACTGCCCCTTTTCCGCTACCGCTCGGAGAGAGGTGAGGTCTTCGCCGGTAAATGTGGGATTCGGCGATTGGTTCAGAGGGGGAGGCAAAGCCACAGTTCGAGTCAACGCGAGTAGCGATTTCACAGTTTCTGGTGGACAGCGGCTTTCCATGTCTTTGATTAAACGCGCGAGACTAACGGAGGCGTCCGTTATCAGCCATTGGTACTCCCCATTTCGATTAGCCACCGTGATTTGCATCGCGATGTAGCGTCGGCCAATGCGCCGTCCAAAAGTGTCGGCAACGCTCTTGGGGCTCATCAGGCTTCGTGTGAGCCTGAGATAGTTTGTGTTGTATTTGTCGATCTCCGTATTTCCGGTGGGAAGCGGCGATGCGGGTATTGGGTCAGTAGCGTTTTGGGCCAAAGCTTGACCCAGAAGTAGAGTGGTTAACAAGAAGATTTTTCGCATAGTGATTGCCATTTCCTCTGTCTTACTCGATAAGCGTAATCATGAGAAAAAAGTGGACACCGCTCCTGCGAAATGAAAACGCGGGGAGGGTTAGATATCCGAAAGATAGCCGAGCTTGCCGTTGCTGTCGCCGACCGATTCCACTGGAACGCCCATCCGGTCTAGCATGGCGACGTATAAATTCGTCATCGGAGTTTCATCGGCGTAGCGGACGTGCCGGCCCGGGCGGAGTTTTCCGCAGCCCCGGCCCGCCAGCACCAGCGGCAGATTGCTATGGTCGTGGGTATTGCCTTCACTAAGCCCGCTGCCATAGGCAATCATGCAATGATCCAGCAGCGTTCCATCGCCGTCCGGCGTGGTTTTCAGCTTCTCAAGCAAGTAGGCGAACTGCTTGATGTGGTGGCAATTGATCTGCGCTACCTTTTCGATCTTTTGCTTGTCGCCCTGATGATGGGTCAACCCGTGATGCGCTTCCGGAATGCCGATTTCGGCATAGGACCGCGGGCTCTGTTCAATGGCCAGCAGCACGGTGATCACGCGCGTCATATCGGTCTGGAACGCCAGCGTCATCAGGTCGAACATAATACGCGAGTGCTCTGAAAAATCGGCCGGAATGCTGGCCGGGGGCGCTCCCATGGATGGCGCCTTCTGCCGCGTGTTCGTCCGCTCCGCAGTCGCAATGCGTTTTTCAATGTCGCGAATCGAAAACAGGTATTCATCCAGCTTGCGTTTGTCGGCGCCGCCGAGGCTGGCCTGCAACCGCTGCGCATCGCCTGCTACACCGTCCAGAATACTCTTCTCGTACTTCGCCAGCCTTGCGCGCCGGGCGGGATCGCGCTCCATATCACCGCTGCCGAAGAGCCTTTCAAACACAGCGCGCGGCCGGATTTCCGGCGGCATCGGCGATGCTTCAGACCGCCAGGAAATGCTATTGCTATACGCGCAACTATACCCGTTGTCGCAACTGCCACCCTGCACGCCCTCCTCGCATCCCAATTCAAGCGAGGCGAACCGCGTCTTCCCTTCCAGGCTGCGCGCGGCAATCTGATCCACCGAGACGCCTACCTGAATATCCTTGCCGTAGGTCTTTTTGGGATGGATTCCGGTGAGATAGCTGGCGCCCGCGCGGCCGTGGTCGCCCGGTCCATCACCCAACGCTCGGCCGGTGTTGTGAGTGAGCCCGGTCAGCATCATGACGTCTTCGCGAAACGGCGCCAGTGCCTGGGAGATGCGCGGCAATTCCCGCGGCAGCGGTACGGCTCCGGACTCTTTCGTGGGCGTCCACTGGTCCATCACAATGCCATTTGGCACGTAAAGGAATGCCATGCGGCATGGCGAGATGGCTTTCACTTTAGCCGCGGTGGCAAACGCCGGAAACATGGCGTCGAGTAATGGAAGCGCGAGCGTGGTGCCCAGTCCCCGCAACAGTGTTCGCCTTGCAAGCTGCTTACCTCGAAACATTGCTTCCTCCATCGCCTCTCCGCATTTGGAAGGGCTTGCTGTTTACAATCTCCATCGCGAACGCTGAGAAACGATCGCCTTTCGATGCGGCGCTCTCAACGATCTGATTCACCGCTTTCCTATCGTAAGGCTCAAGCCCGCGGCCTAAAGCATACGTCAGTAGCTTCTCAGCGAAGTTGCGCGAAAAGCCTTCGGACCGTTCGCGAAGAATCTGTTTCAAATTCTTCGGGCCGCTGATTGACGTTCCGTCTGGCAGCACACCGGAGCTATCAATCGGGAATTTGCCTTCGTGGGTCCGCCATGCGCCCGATGCATCGTAATTCTCTAAACCGAAACCGATGGGGTCCATCTGGTTGTGGCACACCGCGCAAGTCGCGTTGGCACGGTGCTGCTCCAGCCGCTGCCGCAGAGACGCTTCAGTACCGAGGTTTGCCTCCTGCAACGCTGCTATATCCGGAGGGGGCGGCGGAAGAGTGGTGCCCAGCAAATTTTCCAGCACCCACTTGCCGCGAATCACCGGGGAAGTTCTTGTGGCGTAAGACGAGAGCGTCAACACCGACGCCTGCGTCATTACTCCGCTGCGGCGCTCGCCATCGAGTTCCACACGCTGAAAGGCCTCCCCGTTGATCCCTGGGATTCCGTAGTGGCGCGCCAGAATGCCATTCGCAAACGTGAATCGGCCATCCAGAAAATCGAGGATGCCGCGGTCTTCGCGAACCATCGCTTCGGTGAAGAGGGTAGTTTCCCGGCGCATCGCATCCACCAATTCATCGTCCACCGTGGGGAATTGCGCACCGTCCGGCCGCTTGCGTTCCAGCAAGCGAAGATTCAGCCATTGCGAGGCAAAGTTCTCGATGAGCGCACCGGATTTAGGGCTGGTGAGCATGCGACGGACTTGCGCCTCCAGAACGCCAGGCTTGCGTAACTGCTGTGCATCGGCCGCCCGCAGCAATTCTTCATCCGGCATGCTGCTCCACAAGAAATACGAAAGCCTGGATGCCAGTTCGTGTTCGCCAACCGGGTAGGCCCCGGCGCCGCTCTCGGGCTTGCGATCCTGCTCTACGCGAAAGAGAAAATTCGGGGACATCAGAACGCTTTGCACTGCGATCCGAATGCCCTCCTCGAACGAATCCCCTTCTTTCTGAACCATCGCTACCAAACCCGATAGCCGGTCGATTTCCTGCGTCGTCACAGGACGGCGATAGGCCCGCTTCGCCAGATTCTCCACCACGCGCCGCGCGCATTCGGGTGTGTGACTTCCGCGCTTGTGTCCGCATACAAAGATGCGCCGGTAGCTCTCTGGTGATTCCGCGCTGGGATTGTATGGACCGACGATGTCCAGGTACTCGACGTAAACTTGCCGGCGTCCGTCGGGATTCATGTTGCTGCGCGGGTCGGCCAAGCCGGCGAATTCAGGAAATGATGCCCGTAGCGCGTGCTGCCCGGCCCGCACTTTGTACCGGACCGTGGATTCGCTGCGAGTGTAGCGATAGTCGATGTTGCCTTCGACGACATCGGTCTTGATGGGCTCTCCATCCAGCCTGAAGACCATTTCCACGGGCGGATAGGCTTTCCGGTTCTCTTCCTCGTTTGTAGCTATCTCTTCAGGAGTGAGGGGTGCGACTTGCTTCCGTTTTGAGGCGGACGACTGCGTGGCAGTCCGGACGTTGCGAGCCCGGTAATTGGTCAGGCGCATGCGGAATTCGTACTCCGCATCCACCGGAAAGTTGAAGGTCCCGTACAGCGCGCCGCGAATCGAAAAAGGCATCACATTTGGGCTGGACGTACTGTCATCCTGATTCTTCTTCACCAGAAAACGGGCCAGCTTGGTCGGCTTGGGACTATACGGTTCGCCGAATACCGCCACGTTTGACAGTTTGCGCGCGGCGTTGATGTACTTTTCCATTAACATCGGCGAGAGGGACAATACATCGCCGATGTTGTCGAAGCCATAACCGGAATCGTCGATTGGGAATTCATCGGCCGGCTGGAGTGAGACGCCCAGCAGATCCCGAACAGTGTTGTTGTACTCGGCCCGGTTCAAGCGCCTGGCGGTAACGCGGCCGGGGTCGAAATCGGACGCACCGGGTGAGTGGCCCAGCAGAGTTTCGATCCATTGCGTAACGGCCGCGACCTCTGCTTTGGGCGGGGCAGGTAAACCGGGAGGAGGCATTTTTCCAGTGCTAATCCGGTCTAGAACCTTCTCCCACACGGGCAGGTCTTTGGAGGTCAGGTTGGTATCAAAGCTCAGATTTGCTGTTTTCAGTTTTGGGTTGTGGCAGGAGAAGCAGTTCTTGGCGAGGAAAGGGGCAACGGTTTTTTGATAGTCCGGCGTCTCCGCTCGTAAAGACAGGCAGGGAATTACGCTAAGAGTAAGAAGGCACAGTTCTCGCCGGGTCACAGTATGAACGTATCAAGAATGAGCGCTTTGTGCAATTGCTGGCAGCGGCAGGGCAGCGGCTGTACTGCACAGGATTAGTTTGCAAAATTCGGGAGTTGGGGTGCCGCGGATCGAGCCTTGTTATTGGTGAAGGCACTTTCCTGCGCTTTGGGCAGCGGGACGCGGGCGTCCCGCGCCGGCCAGGGGGCCCGCCCTACCGGCGCTCAGCGGATTTTCGACCGTTTCCGGGGAATTAGAACGTCTTGAGCCGGATGTTTCGCGATTCGATCTTCATCGCTGCCTTCGTTACGTGGAGTTGAATTCCGATCTCGCCGTCTAGCTTGCGATTCGCCTTGTCGTCGTCGATTACCACGCTCATTACCCGCCCGTTAATCAACTGGATGATCGTGTTTCCGCGCGCAATGATGTGCAGTTCGTTCCACTCGCCGGACTTAATCAGCTTCTTTAGCTCATCGCCGTCACCTGTGGATCCTATCGCGCCCACCTTTTTACCGTCTGGCACATACGACACCTGCCCGCGTAGCGCCAGGAAGCCGCGGCCGCGTTCCTCGTATACTTGCCCCGTGTAAACCTGCATGCCGTCAATGTCCGCCTGATAGCCCTTCATCACCCACTTGGCCACGTCGGGAAGTTCCACGCTGCGGTACTGCACGCCGCTGTTTCCTGTCTCTCCAGTGAGCTTATAGTCCAACTTCAATTCAAAGTCCGCCGGCGAGCCGCCTTTCCAGATGCAGAAGATATTCTGCTTTGGCTGGTGGTCAGCCTTGGTTTCGCCCACCATCACGCCATTCCCGGCGTGCCAGAAATCGGGATCGCAATCCCAACCCTTCAGCGAATCGCCTGTGAATATCTTTTGGAATCCACTTTCTTCCAGCGGACCCACTGCGGGTCCACGTGCCTGGCCAAACAATAGAGCGCCGCCAGCTACCGCTAGTACGATCGTATTTCGAATTATCATGATGCCACCTTTACCCAGCTTCGATTCGCCGCCGATTGCAGCACAGCGTCAGTAACATAGTCGGTCAGCAGCGCCTCGCGGAAACTGGGCGCCGCGGCTACACCGCTGCCAAGTCCGGAAAGGAAATCGGCAACCTGATGGATGAACGTGTGCTCATAGCCAATTTGCAGCCCTGGAACCCACCACTGCTTCATGTACGGATGATCGCTATCGGTCACGTGAATGCTTCTCCATCCGCGCAGCCGGCTCTCATCGCGATAATCAAAGAACTGCAACCGGTGCAGATCGTGAAGATCCCAGATGATGGAGCCATTTTCGCCATTGATCTCCAGCGTGTAGAGCGCTTTGTGCCCTCTGGCATAACGCGTGGCCTCAAACGTTGCGAGCGACCCGTTCTGGAAGCGCGCCAGAAACGCGCTGGCGTCGTCAATGCGGACCGGTTCGTCCTTCCCCGTCAGATTGTGTTTGCGGGTCTTGATGAACGTTTCCGTCATCGCCGTGACTTCCTCAATCTGGCCGTTCAACCACATTGCCGTATCGATATTGTGCGCCAAAAGGTCGCCGGTAACGCCGCTGCCCGCAACGCTTGCATCCAGGCGCCAGAGCCCTTCCCCGCCCTGCGGCAGATCGCTCGAGATTGTCCAGTCCTGCAGAAACACCGTCCGGTAATGGAAAATTCGCCCCAGCCGTCCCTCGTCAATTAACTGCTTGTCCAACATCACCGCCGGCACGCGGCGGTAGTTGTACCAAACCATGTTCGCGACGCCGGCATCTTCCACGGCCTTCACCATGGCTTCCGATTCGGCGGGCGTCCGGCCTAGGGGCTTTTCGCACATCACCATCTTGCCGGCCTTCGCCGCGGCAATCGCGATCTCGGCATGGGTATCATTCGGACTGGCAATGTCGATCAGATCGATATCCGGCGACTCCACCAGTTTTCGCCAATCCGTTTCGATGGACTCGTATCCCCACTTGTCCGCAAAAGATTGCGCCCGATCTCCGTTTCTTGCGCAGATCGTTTTCAGAACGGGACGATACGGAACATCGAAGAAGTTCGTCACTTTGCTGAAGGCGTTCGAATGGGTCCGCCCCATGAACCCGCAGCCGATTACGCCAATATTTAGCTTTTTCATGTTATTCCCAGCCATGCGCATTCCGGACAGCGACCATCACCCGCAGTACATCGTTCCAGGTTTGCGGGTCCATCATCACCGCGTTCGGGAACATGCAGCCGTCCCAGCAGATGTGCTGAAACGCCCGCGTCACGTTGCCATCACCGCCGCGCATCCACGCACCCGCGTCGCGCACAATGTCCAGTTTTCCATTCGGATCGAACGGCAGGCAATGCCGCCCCGTCTTATCGTGCGATCCCGATCCCTTCACCGTTCCATCGTTCTGCGCTACGTGAAAATCGAACGTCCAAGGACGCAGCGCGCGCGCCATCTGCCGGTACGCCTCAGCTAGCCGGTCCGCTTGCGACCAATCGAAGTCGGCAGGCAGCAGCCGGTCCTCGGGCGCATTGTGCCCCATGGTGAAGAGCATGGTGTGTGCCATGTCAGCCTGAAAGCCCACCGTTTCGGGCATGTCCACGAGTTCCAGTAGTTCGACATTTCTGCGCCAGCTATGCATGCCGGCCCAGCAGATCTCGCCTTCGGCTGCAAGGCGTTCGCCGAAGCCCTTGGCAATCGCGCCGGCCTCACGGAAGGTCTCCGCAATTCTCTTCGTCCCTGCCTCGGGATCCTTCGCCCAATCGGCTGGACTCGCCGCCGAATCGATGCGCACCACGCCATACTTCCGAATGCCGAGATCGCGCAGCTTGCGTCCGATGCCGCACGCCTTCTTCACTTGTGTGAGGAAGCGCCCGCGTTCCTCTTCATTTCCCATCGCGGACCCGCCGCCGGTGGGCGGCCAGACGGGCGCCACGAGGGAACCGGCAAGCAGCTTCCTTGCGGCAAGTTTCTCCGCCAGCCGCTGCAGATCGTCGTCAGAGGAATCGATATCGGTATGCGGCAGCGACAGGAACAGATCGACGCCGTCGAACCGAACGCCTTCCACCTCCGCCGCCGCGGTGAGATCCAGCATGGTGTCCAGGTCGATCGGCGGCTCGGAATCCGAACCTTTCCCGACGAGTCCCGGCCACATCGCGTTGTGAAGCGCAGGGCTGCTATGTGTTGTGCTCATTCAGATGGAGATTATATCAACGGAAACACATGGAGTATAAAGGAAGTATGCGTAGTGCCGCATTAGTGCTTACACTCCTGGCGTTGCCCGTCCTTCTGAGAGCGCAGTCCCTCAAGTTGCCCGACGCCTCCGGCAGAGCAACCACACAGAAAGTGTGCGGCTCCTGCCACGCCGCGGAACTTGTCATCGGCAGGCAGGAAGCCAGGGAAA
Source organism: Acidobacteriaceae bacterium (assembly GCA_025360145.1). GTDB lineage: Bacteria > Acidobacteriota > Terriglobia > Bryobacterales > Bryobacteraceae > JANXXV01. Next base: position 1,540 of record JANYCV010000133.1, on the reverse strand, counting down.
CGTGGGCGACCGTTGTCGATGATATGATTCAGCGCGGAGCCACCGGCACCGACGACGAGTTCTTCGAGGTAGTCGACTATCTGGCAACCAACTTCTCCAAGACTTCGCCCGTTACCAAGGTCAATGTGAACAAAGCTACCGCCAAGGATCTGGAAGGGGCGCTTAGAATCTCCGCGAAGCAGGCCGCCGCCATCGTGCATCAGCGCGAAGAGAAGGGCGAGTTCCAGTCGATCGACGATTTGCAGAAGGTCCCCGGGATCGACGCGGCCAAGATCGAGGCGAACAAAAAAAGGCTGTCTTTTTAGAAATGCCGGTTTCGTGACGCGGTTGATATACAATCTTGAAAGATCCCAAGCTTTATTCATGCTGAACGTTTGCTCAAAGGTTCCTTCTATGCGAAAAGTACGTCTTTTGATTGCCGTGGCCGCCGGTTGCTCGCTGTTGCCGGCCGCCGACTGGCTAACGGATGCGGCAAATTCCCAGCGGACCAACTGGCAACAGGACGAAAAGATCCTGACAAAAGACAACGTCAAGAACCTGAAGGTCCTTTGGAAGATCAAATTGGACAATGTGCCGCAGGAGATGCATTCGCTGTTCCCTCCGCTCATCATCGAGAAGGTGAATATCGGCAGCGGCGTGAAACAAGTGGCCATCCAAGCGGGCATCTCCGATAACATCTACGCCATCGATGTGGAGACAGGCAAGCTGCTTTGGAAGAAGCATTTCGAATATCCAACGCCTGAAAGACGAGGCAGACCGGGCGATCCGCTGTGCCCTCCCGGACAGACGGCGACGCCGGTTATCGGCCCCGCGAATGCTTCCGGCGCCAGAACAATATACGCATTGGCCGGTGACGGCAAGCTGCACTCTCTTAACGTCGCCGACGGGGAAGACGTAGCGCCGCCATTTCAATTCGGCTATCCCAACGGTAAATCTTACTCGCTGAACCTTTGGAACAACATCATCTTCACGACAACATCACAAGGGTGCGCGGGTAATCCGAACCAGATCTGGGCAGTGAATCTGGGCGACCCAGCGAAAAAAGTGATGACCTACAACCCCAAAAGCGGCGGCTTGTGGGGACGCGCGGGGGCAGCCGTGGACTCCACGGGAATCGCCTGGGCGCCGACCGGCGACGGCCGGTACGATCCAGCAAACGAGGTATACGGGAATGGCCTTGTTGGCGCCAGAGTTGAGGGCGCCGAGCTAAAGTTTAAGGACTATTTCATGCCGTCGAACTGGATGTGGTTGCAGAAGCGCGACCTTGACATGCAGGTGACTCCGTCGATCTTCATGTATAAGGGCCGTGAATTGATGGTCACCGGCAGCAAGGAATGCCGCATGTACCTGCTGGATACGAAGTCGGCCGGTGGCGAGAATCATCAGACGCCGTTGTTCCGCACGCAATTGATGTGCAACGAAGAGACCGACTTCCAATCGGCCGGCATCTGGGGGAGCATGGCCAGTTGGGAAGATTCCAAAGGCACCCGCTGGGCGTTAACGCCATTCTGGGGCCCGGTGCATCCGGACTTCAAGCCTC
>JANYCV010000132.1 GCA_025360145.1 Acidobacteriaceae bacterium | reverse complement strand
CCAGGCCGCAGTCGGTGCCGCAGTGATTATCCGGTCGCATGATGCGAGGGTCGTGCGGGCCAATTAGCAAACACGAATCCGCACGGTAATCCTGAATTCGTGATCGAAGCAAGCATCAGCTACCTGCATGCTATCGACCGGCATCCCGTTTTATACTCAGCGGTGATACTTCGCTCGTAAGCCACCGAATCGAAACTCGACCTATTGGCAGGATTCAAAAGTCACCCCCAAACTTGACGCACCTCTGCTACGTTCGCTAGGCTTAAATGCTTCCGGGTAACCCGCCGGACGGAGTGATTGATGTCCTCGATTGATGTCCCGCTAGTACGAGGCCGATTCGGCCAAACAGCCCGCCAAGACAACTGGTGGCTGATGCCGCTGGTCACGTTTCTAGTATTCTCGACGTTTATCGTCTATTCCACCTGGGCTGCATTCCAAGGCGATTTCTACCGCACCGGCCCCTATCTCTCGCCGTTCTATTCCCCGGAACTGTTCGGCGATCCCGTGCACGCCTGGTTCGGCGCAATGCCCTTATGGATTCCCGCCTGGCTTCCCGTCACTCCCGCGCTACTCGTTCTCTGGGCCCCCGGCGGCTTCCGTTTCACCTGTTACTACTACCGCGGCGCTTACTACAAAGCGTTCTGGGCCGACCCCATCTCCTGCACCGTCGGCGAGCCTCGCAAGAAGTACCGCGGCGAAGGTTCCTTCCCGCTCATCTTCCAGAACGTCCACCGCTACTTCATGTACATCGCCGTTGTCTTCTGGTGCCTCCTTGCCCATGACGTATGGAAGGCATTCTGGTTCCAGAGCGGCTTCGGCATCGGCGTCGGCACGCTCGTTCTCCTCACGAATGTGATCCTGCTCGGCGGCTATCTCTTCGGATGCCACTCGCTCCGTCATCTGGTGGGCGGTTTCCTCGATCAGTTTTCCAAATCGCCCGTCTGTAAGAAAGCGCACGACTGCGTTACCTGCCTCAATCAGCGGCATATGAAATTCGCATGGCTCAGCCTCTTTTCCGTCGGTTTCGCCGACCTCTACGTAAGGCTCTGCGCCATGCAAATCTGGACAGACTGGAGAATCTTGTAAATGGCGGAATATCAGACGCATCAGCATGACGTGCTGGTGATCGGCGCCGGTGGAGCGGGCCTGCGCGCAGCCATCGAGGCATCGGCAGCCGGCGTTTCGGTCGGCGTAGTAACCAAGTCGCTCCTCGGCAAAGCGCACACCGTGATGGCCGAAGGCGGCGTAGCCGCAGCCATGGGCAACGTGGACGATCGTGACAATTGGCGCGTCCACTTCGCGGACACCATGCGCGGCGGGCAGTATCTGAATAACCCCCGCATGGCCGAACTCCACGCCCAGCAGGCGCCGGACCGCGTGCGGGAACTTGAAGCCTGGGGCGCTCTCTTCGACCGCACCAAGGACGGCAAAATCCTGCAACGCAATTTCGGCGGCCATCGCTACCCCCGCCTCGCCCACGTAGGCGACCGCACCGGCCTCGAAATGATCCGCACCCTGCAGGATCACGGCATCCATCGCGGCATCGATTTCTACGCCGAATTCACCATCCTCACGCTGCTCAAAGAAGATGGCCGCATCGTAGGCGCATTTGGCTACGACCGGGAACGGGGCCGCTTCAAACTCTTTCACGCCAAAGCCGTAGTGCTCTGCACCGGAGGCATCGGCCGCGCCTATAGCGTCACCAGCAACAGTTGGGAATACACCGGCGACGGACAGGCCCTCGCCTATCACGCCGGCGCAGATCTCATGGACATGGAGTTCGTACAATTCCATCCCACCGGCATGGTTTGGCCGCCCAGCGTCAAAGGAATTCTGGTAACCGAAGGCGTGCGCGGCGAAGGCGGCATCCTGCTGAACAAAGAAGGCCGCCGCTTCATGTTCGACGAAATTCCAGCCAATTACAAAGAGCAAACAGCGGACAACGAAGACGAAGGCTGGCGCTACACGCAGGGCGACAAGAACGCGCGCCGTCCACCCGAGTTG
>JANYCV010000070.1 GCA_025360145.1 Acidobacteriaceae bacterium | reverse complement strand
CATCACCTATCAGCGCATGGCCCTCGCCATCCGCAAGAAAATTATTCTCTCGCTGCTCTACCCCGCCGTGTTGACGGTGCTCGTCTTCGTGCTGGTGTAGAGTTCGGCAAAATTCGGGACAACGTAGGTGATGAGAAAGATGACCAGCACGAAGACGAGCACCGTCAACACGGCGGGGTAGAGCAGCGAGAGAATAATTTTCTTGCGGATGGCGAGGGCCATGCGCTGATAGGTGATGTAGCGTTCCAGGACTTCGGTGAGCGATCCGCTTTTCTCGCCGGCCAGCACCGACGTGACGTAGACGGCAGGGAAGATTCGCTGCTGCGAGAAGGCTTCAGAAAGCAGTGTTCCCTTGCGGACCTCGTCGCGGACGTTCTTGATGTACGGGCCGAGTTTCGGATCGGTGAGGCGGTCGGCGAGCAGGTCGAGGGATTTCAAGATCGGCAGACCGGCGCGGATGAGGGTGAGGAATTGCTGATTGAAGATCAGGAACTTTTCGAGATTCAGCTTCTTCCTGGAGCCCGGAAGATTCGCTGAAAGATTCGCCATCTTGCCGCGGGGGCGAACCGAATAGATGAGAAAGCCTTGCTGGGTGAGGCGGTCCCGAAGTTCCTGCTCGGAAGTGCCTTCGGCTACCTTGCTGTGAATTTCGCCGCGGGCGTCCGCGTATTTCAGGGTGAACTCGGCCATGGTTATTTCGACGCGTCCTTCAAAGTGGCGCCCGCCGGTAAAGCGAAGCGGAAGATCTTGTCGTCGAGCGGCGGATTGACCTGTTCGTTGCTGAGCACGAAGGTCAGGACGGACGAATCCTGCCCGGTGATGTTGAGTTTACTAATCCTGTACTCCGGCGTGACGAAGAAATCGACCTCGCGGTAGGGCAAGCGGTCCGATTTCGGCGTTGCGGTGATCTTGAGCGAGCCGCCATCGGACTGGGTGGTTTGGAAGTTCTGGAATTCCTTCTCGAATTCCAGCTTGCCGAGCAGGAAGGCGAGCGGGGCGCGCATGTCGTCGCTTTCCTTCAGTTTCATCTTTTCGGCGCTGTTATCGGAGGGGGTGTAGAGGTAGACTTCCTTGCCGTCGGAGAGGAAAAGTTTGCCGGCAGGGGCTTTGTAGTCCCAACGCATGCGGCCGGGCTTGCGGAGGTAGAGATCGCCGGATTCGGCTTTGCGAGGCTTGCCGTTCACTGTATACGTCTCTTCAAAAACGACTTGCAGGGTTTTGGCGCGGTTGTAGCGGTCTTCCACGGCCTTTAGGGTGCGGGAGAGGTTGGGGTCGGCCCCAAATATAGGCAAAATAAGGAGTAAGGAGAGCAGAAGCCTGGCCACATTAGATTGACGCGTGCGGCGGGCAATTCGTTGACTTCAAAACGAGAAGGGTCTCGGTCACAAATCCCAGGGATTGAGGACCGGAACTCCAAGATCCTCAAAATCCTTCACGTTCCGCGTGACAATTGTAAGATCGTGGTGGAGTGCAGTTGCGGCGATAAAGCCGTCCGTCACAGTGATGGTCTTCCCTTTCAATTGACGCCGCCCTGCGATCCGCTCTGTTACAGGCAAGATGCGACCCGAGAACCAAGGGCGTAAGGTATCATCCAGCCACTGCTGCAATTCCTGGCGGCGCCGGCTTTCGGGCAGGATCGTGACGCCTTTGAGAATCTCACCGAGGGAAACCACGCTGAAAAACAACTGCTCGTCATCAGCGTCTTCGAGCCATCTCTCGACCTTCGGATCCGATCTTGGACTCGTCAATTCCGAAGGAACATTGGTGTCCAGCAGGAAGCCATTCACAGCTCTATCGAACGCCCAGTATCAGGGTCTCGTTCGAAATCCAGGTTAAGGCCCTTGAACGGGGATTCGGCAAATAACTGCGCAAGGCTTTTTTGGCCTGGTCGCCTCTGTCGAACTGCCGCCTTTGTTTGAACGCCGGAATCCTCACCGTGCGGCAGATTCGAGAGTGCCGTGTCCAGCACTTCATCCACAGAGCGGTATCGGCCGCTGGCAAGCTGCTGCCTGATGATTTTTTCTTGATCGGGTTTGAGTTCGATGGTCATAGCGTAACCTGCGCTAGTTTGAATTTGGCGTTAACCCAATAATCTCACGCCGAGACACGTTGCGCCCCGTGTGTCTCTCTTAATCATCGTGATCTATAACGAAGCTGAACGCTCACCGCGATACCTTAAGATTTGAGATCACCATATTTGCACCCAATCCTACCTTCGTCACTTTCGCGACCTCGATGCCAAAACGATTCCGTCGAAGGCCCAAAACTCCTTAACGAGCGGGAGAGTTTCGCAGCTTCGAGGTTGGCCGACATCGGTCAGCCGGAAATTCCGTCCCTGAAAGTTATATGTCAGCTTCATGATTCAATGTGGAGTGGAATCGAGCATCTCCTTTGAGAACTGCGCGGATCTTTACCGTAGTTCGCCGGGTCTCCTTTCAGCTTACATTCTCAAACGTTCCAACTGAACATCGCGTGCCCTGCGCTGCCACGGATTTCAATCCATGATGCAGACTCGCCGTCCTCGCAGCATTTGGCGTCAGGTATCACGGAACAGGGCGCGGAACCCTTCCTGCTCGAAATGCCGGTCACTGGTCAGCGCTTCGCTCAGGCCTTCCCGGCGCATCGTCGCCATCGAAACGCAATCCGTCAGGCTGTAACCCTTGTCGGGGCGCGCTGCGTAAAGATCGAGGCCGGCAAGAAAAGACTCGTGGCTTTGCGGAATGACGCGCACAGCGGGATCCCTGAACAGCGCGTGTACGGTCTCGGCGGCGCGGTTCCGTAGCCATGCGTCCGCGGCGAAGAACGTCAGAAACTCGGCGAGGACCTCTTCGGTTGTAAAAATCGTCACGCCCGCGAGGAAGCCGTCAAATGCGGAGGCGGCCTGGAAGCTGGAGTCGTTGGGATTCGTTAAAGCCACCCAATAGAACGTGTCGGCGAAAACAGCCTTCACTGGTCTCTCTTGGGGAGACCGTAAACGTAGTGGTCAATCTGGCTTGCGCCGTCGGCCGGTAGCTTGGCACGCGCATCTTCCGGCATATCGCTCCAGATTTCGCGAATCCTGGCCGCGATTGGCAGGGCTTGCTGGATATCGCGCTTGAGAACCTGCCGCGCGTATTGCTCGGCTGACACGCCCTGCGCCTGCGCCCTGGCCGACAGCGCCGTCACGTCTTCTTCCGGAAGTTCAATAATCAGGGTCATCGGGGCGTTTCCTTCCTCTCTTTCCAGCCTAAAGCATATACGGTTCCCTGTCACGAAGTTCAAGGGCGATTCCCTGCTCAGGTGGACGGGGCAGCTTTAGACAAACCTATTCAACGAAGGCCTATACCCTTGCCAGTCTTCTCCCACGGCGTTATCCTTTGTGCCGATGCTGGCCGGGTTGCCGACCCTGCGGCTATCGCCCCTCCCACGTCTGCTGCGCAAGAAGCGGGCAACGCCGGAGGAGATCAGGCGTTTCTACCGAAGCGTCCACCATTCATTAATGTATTTGCCGGGCACCCAACAACCGTTATTGGCTCGGATAAATCGGATGAATGAGATCTTGTTAGGGCGCTAGCCGTTCGATCTCCCACTTCGATTCATCCACCCTGCTAAAGACCAGCCGGTCGTGCAATCTGCTGTGCCTGCCTTGCCAGAATTCGATGACCTCTGGCCGCACGCGGTAACCGCCCCAATATGGCGGCGCTGGAATTTCCTGGCTTTCGTACCATTTCTCCAACGAGGCTAGTTGCTCTTCGAGGAACTGGCGGTTTGGGACTACCGTGCTCTGTTCAGAGGCCCACGCGCCTAGTTGACTGGCCCTGGGCCGCAGGGCGAAGTATGCCTCCGATTCCTCACGGGGAGTTTTTACCACGGCGCCCGTGATGCGGACCTGGCGTTCGAGCTCGGCCCAGTAGAACACCAGTGCCACGTTTGGGTTTTCTTCGAGTTCCTCGCCTTTCTGGCTTTCGTAGTTGGTGAAGAAGACGAAACCTTGCTGGTCGAAATACTTCAGCAGTACGATGCGGGCGGAGGGGATGCCGTCCGGGGTCGCGGTGGCCAGTGTCATCGCGTTCGGCTCTGTGATTTGCGCGGATTGCGCCTGCTCGAACCAGAGGCGGAACTGTTCGAACGGATTTTTGTGGAGGTCCCGCTCGGCGAGACCTCCCTTGATGTAGTTTTCGCGAAGGTGGGCTAGTTCCATATCCATTTGATTCCGGCTACCGCCCACGCTTTCGGGGTGCGGAAGCCATCTTCAAAGTATGTCCTATTGAAAACATTTTCCACGCGGGTGTAGAGGCGCAGGGTTTGGCGGTCGGAGATCGGGTGATTGTAGTTGACCACCAGGTCGCCGCGGACCGGACCGTCGAATTGGAACGGGCGGCTTCCGGTTCCGGTGAACAGCGGGTAGACATAGGGGCTGGCGGCCAGGAAGTCGAAGGCGATGTCGATCCTTCGGCCGATGCGCTGTGACGCGGTGGCGGTGAACATGTTTTTGAAGATGCGGATGGATGGCAGGTAGCCGCCGGCCAGGGTGCTGGTGCGCTCTTTGGCGTTGGTGTAGGTGTAAGACGAGTTGACGGTGGTGGTGCGCGTTATGCTGGCTTCGGCTGAGATTTCGACGCCGCGGGCGAGGCCGCCCGGGGCACTGCGGTATCCGCCGAAACGGCCGTAGGGATCAGTCGCCGAATTGATGACGCCGCTGAAATCAAAGATAATCGCCTCCTGGATGCGCGTGTAGAAATACGTGCCGCTGACCCGCAGGCGGGAAGCGATTAGGTATTGATCGAAGCCGGAATCGACCGAGAGCAGCCGTTCGGGGCGCAGGCGCGGATCGCCATAGGCGCTGAAACTGCCGAAGAAGAACGACGAGCCAAATCGCTCATACAGAGCTGGCGCGCGATAGCCATTGCCGGCGTGGGCGCGAAATTTGGTTCCGCTCTTCGGGAAGAAATATGCCACCGATCCATCGCCGGTGAAGGCGCTTTGCGGAGTGAACAGCGGCACCGACGCATAGAGTGGCTTGCCGCCGGTGAATTCCGGGCGGCTGAGCACGAACCTCTGCATGCGTCCGGAGAAAGAGAATTGCAGGCGGTTATTCAGGAGACGCAACTGATCCTGCGCGTACACCGCGTTGCTGTTCTGCGAGACCTGAACACCGGCGTTCACACGCTGGGCGGGGACGGGGTTCTCATCGGTGCTGATGTTGTGGTAAGTTTCGCGCTCGAATTCATAGCCGCCGGTCAACAGATTATAGCGGCCGAGTTTGATGTCAGCGCGGGCTTGCAGGGTGTCGATGCGGCCGTCGAACTTGTTTGAATTCGAGAACTGCGGCTGGAAGCGCGGCCCGCCTGGACCATCTCGGTTGTCCCGGCTGGTGGTCAGCCCTTGATAGCTGATTCGCAGCGACACGGATTCCGAGAGGCGCTGATTCAGCGCGACCAGCGCAGTCACGTAGTTTGCCTTTCGGCGCGAATCGGGATCGTCGGGGCTGGGGTAAAAAGTTACTCCGGGAATAGCAGGTACTACCGCTGAAGACGGCAGCGTTGTGGCCGCGTACGGGGAGACATTGAGGTCCGCGTAGGAGTTGGTTGCGAATACGCGGCCGCTGAGCGAAGTGGACGGGCTGAAGTCGTATTGAGCAAAGCCTTGGCCGCTGGTATTCCGTGCGCGATCGTTCCCGTCGATCCCTTTGGTGACGTTCAGGTGGGCGATGCCTGCGGTGAACAGAAGCCGGTCCTTGGCTGCACCGCCGGCGATTTTCGCGGCGCCGCGGAACAGGCCCAGGCCACCGCCTTCGGTGAGGATGTCACCGCGCAATCGGCCGCCGCCCTGGTCCGTTGTGATATTGATTACACCGCCCGCGGCGTTGGTTCCGTAGAGCGAACTGCCGGAGCCGCGGAGAATTTCCACACTGCCGGTATCGACCACTAACAGATCGCTCAGGTAGGCGGTGGCGTCGCCCTGAGGAGAGGCGGCGTCGCGAAGACGGAAGCCGTCTATCAGCAGCGAAGTTTGATGGGTGGGCAGACCGCGAGTGAGTATCCGGGTGAGGCTGCCCGGGCCGCCCAACTGTTGGACGCGCACGCCCGGGATGTAGCGAATTGCATCTGGGATGGCGATTTTTGCGCGGAGGTCCAACTGGGTGGCATCAATGATATCGAGTGCCTTGGCGGATTCATCGGCCGACTGCGCGGTTCCGGTGCCGGTGACCTGCACCTGGGTGGTGAGTTTCGTCAGGTCGAGTTGCAATTCGGCAGTGAGCGCGCGGCCGGTTTCAATTTTGAGATGCGTGGCGCGGTTTGACCCGAAGCCCGGGGCCTTTGCTTCAATCAGATACTCACCGGGGTTGAGGCCGTCGAAATGGTACTCGCCGGTGCCGGCGGTCTGGATGGATCGGCGGACATCGCCTTCGCGGGCCGTGATGGTTACAGTGGCGCGGTTAATGGCCGCGCCGGACGGATCGACAACGCGACCCGATACGGTTTCGGCTGAAAGTGGATAGAGCAACGCTGCAAAGAGCGTTGTGAATTGAAAAAGTGTTTTCACTGGCATTCCCCTCGGATAAATTCGGGAAACGGCAGACAAAGCGGCAGGAAAGTTGGTGATTATGCACGGCCAACTCACCTCCCCCTCGGAGGTGCGCGTTTCCACATGCATGACGGCAGGTCTTCGGACTTGCAGGCTTGCAGCGCGGAGTGCGCCGGTTCCTAATTTCCGCAGCTTCCCAGCCCAATGACGAGCCAGTGCTTCTCTCGCGGATTTCGTTCCTGCTTACCGCTGCGGGGCAGTTCCGGATTCACGCCGGATTCCCTTTTTCGACGCCCTCCGGTTTAGCGGGGGCGTACCGACAGCTTTTTTCACTATAGCGTAGATGGGCAGAGTATGTGGGAAATGAAGAGTCGTTTATGACTACCAGAGAAGCTGTGGTTGCAGACGCGAAGGAGATTGCGCGGATTTAGAACCAGGGTATTGAGGACCTGGCAGGTACTTTCGAAAGCCAGTTTGGCGGCACGGCTTTCTCAGCCACGCAGGGATTCGCGGGAATGAAAGGCAACGCGCGTTACGGGAGCACGCGGAAGTCCCAGGCGAGGAAGCCCGTCACCGGGCCTTCCGAGGAAGCGGAGGGAGCCGGGGGAGGACCTTTCATGCGGCCAAACATTCCACCGCGCTGCTGGCCGGCGTTTTGCTGTTGCATGGCGGCGGCTTGCTCGGGGCCCAGCATAGCGACCATCTCGGGCGACAGACCGGGAATTGCCGCGGGCGCTGCCTCGGCGGGCGCGGCGTCCGGTTTGAGCGGTACATTCGCCGTGTAGGCTCCGGTGGCATTCTTCTTGCGGAAGAGCAATCCGTACTCACCGCGCTTGAGGTCGTCCCGGGTGGTTATCTTGAAAACGTTACCAGGCATTCGCTCCACGGTGACGGGCACAACGGTCTGCTCGACATTGCTTTCCTGGCGGTCCGTGGTGGGCTTCATATCGAAGCGGCCTTTCTTCTCCTGTTTAATAAGAACTTTCCGGCCGGAGAGGAGGCGGTTCTGGTCCTTATCGCGCGGGTCCAGGCGGAGCAGGACCGGCTCGACGGTATCCGGGTCGAAATTTGCGCTGGGGATATACCGGTTCATGGGAATAAAGAACTCGGCTTTGCCTTCCTTGAGGGTAACGTCGGCGGTCAATCCGGGAAGTGTCTCAATCTCGAATCCCTTGGTATCCGAACTCTTGTTGAGGAGCATGCCTTTGCCGACGTTGGCCGCTTTGGCGATGGTGTCTCCCATGTATGGGTTCCACATAGTCAATTGCGAGGAGAGTCCCATGGTGAGCAATTGGAGGCCGACATCGCTCAACAAGATATTGGCGACGGCGGATTTGAAATCGGTGGCTTCACTCTTAACAAAGAGAACTTTCTGCGGCTTGTTGTTCAACTTCGTGGTGATAGCTCCTTGCCGGACGATGACGTGATCCGTCACTGCGGGAACAACCGGAGGCGCGGGCGCGGGCTCAACTGCGACCACAACGGGAACCGCCGGACCGGGATCTTTGACGATCTGTTCGGCTGGACGTTGTGGTGCGGCAATGTCCGCCGGCTTGCCGAGCATTGCCCGGAGTACGCGCTGCGATATCTTTGCCTCCTTCAGCCGGATGAGTTCATTCGTATCCAGGCTGAACACGGCGGGCGTCGACTTGATTTTGGCGAGGATGATGTCCTCGTCGAGTCCGGCGCTAACCATTCGGATAATGGAGTCGTTTGTGAGAACCTCGGGTTTTGCGGGCGCGGGGGGCTTGGCCGGCTTTGCCACGGCTGGTTTTGAAGGCACCGGTTTCGCCGGTTTTGGTGGCGATTGCGCATTCAGCATCAACGACATTGTCAACAACGCAACAAACGTTTTGCGACTTGTCATCCGACGAACGCCCTCCCGGCTGTGAATCGACTTCAGTATACGCCGAAATGCTCAGAAGCGCTTTATGCTTCGGCCCAGGCGCGGATTACTGTCGTTCCCGGCAAAGGAATCAGCCGAAGATTAACCAGGTTTGTGGAAGAGCTTTGATGCTCACGCGTCCGGCATCTTGGGCTGGACGTTATGCCGTCTTGCGTGACTAATGAATCGGAGGGGTATCGGCAAACATGGCCTGCTGGTAGCGGAACCCGGAAGCCTTCCGCACCGGAAGACGACAGCCGGATCATCGCATTCGGGGCCACTTCAGGGGCAGAACGCGTGGCGATGCTCGGGTTTCCCGAAGCGGCCGGCAAGGCGGGTTTCTGGAAACCGGTTTCGCGGGTTGGGATGCTGGGCTTTCTAGAACGTCCAGGTTCCGAATTTGCCATGGAACGTCAACACCGATTTCTCTCCGAAGCGGCGCGGCGCGGGGTCTGTCGGCATGCGGTTCAGGCGGAACTCGATCTGCTGGATGCCACGGGCGGTTGGGGTCTCCGGAACGAGATGAATGGCCAAGTCTGAGGATTCCAGACTGACGGCACCGCCTTTCGCACGCAGCCGCATTCCCCAAAGCTGATAGAGTTGCATCAGTTTGGCGATGGTGTCTTTATCGACAGCGAGGGTGACGCTGGTGATGTCGCGAAAACAGGGCTCTTTGGGGGCATCGTCAACGATGGATTTGTATCTGTCGATCACGAGGTTTCGCGAGATTCCTTCGTTGGCGGCGGCGACGGTGCTTGGGTTCCATTGCGCCAGAAAGCTGGGATGGTATTCCATCACCCAGGTGCGGAACGGAAAATCCTTCGGCTCCACCAGATAAAACCACGGTAGCTGCTCGCCGGAATACTGGCGGGTAATGGTGGACTGATGGGCGGGGATTTTGGCGGCCATTTTCTCTTGGAGATCTACGATGGCGCCAGGTTCTTCGAGTCCCAGGGCGATGCCGGCATCGTTCAGCTTGAACCCTCTGGCGGCGGCTTCCGTCGATTGGAACAACTCAATGTAGGTGCTGAAGCCGTACAGATAAGTTCCGCGATAGGATTGATCGGCACGAACCGTTGCGCGCTGTTCCATGGGTGCGAACTCGGCGTGCAGGAAGTCGCTCTTGACAATATCGGAGTAAGTTTGCGGATCGAGGACGACGAACAGGTGATTCAGGGAGATGGCCGGCAGAGATTGCTGGTTCCTTGGAGCCGCGGGCGGACGAATCGAAATCTGCGCCCGCACGAAAGGCGGCGTCAGCAGTGCGGTTGCCAGAACTGCCACGGTGATCACGAAGTTTGCTTGACGCAGCACAATTGATACTAACCGAAATCGGGGGATTTCACATACATTTGACCATCGCTACCGTCACCAAGATACAGTTTGGCCGGGGGCGAGCTGCCAGACTTTTGAATCGGAGCCTTTTAATAGATTTGCAAGCGCCGCGGGAGTACCAGTAAGTGACGGAAAAGTACCAAAGTGCATCGGTATGATTTTTTCGGCTTTGAGCAGGCGGCAAGCCACGGCGGCCTCGCGTGGTCCCATGGTAAATAAGTCCCCAATGGGCAGAAATGCGAGCTGAGGTTGGTAGAGTTCCTGGATCAAAGCCATATCGGAGAAAACGTTGGTGTCGCCGGCGAAATAGATTCGCCGCCCATCCGGCAGATGCAACACGTAGCCCGCAGCCTCGCCTCCGTAGATGATTTTACCGTCGTCCAGAATTCCGCAACTGTGGATGGCGTGCGTCATAGTGACGCTGAGCGGCCCCACCTGTTGAGTTCCGCCTTTGTTCATGGCGGTGCAATTCTTCACGCCTTTCGATTCCAGCCAGTGGCAGGTTTCGTAGATGGCAACTACCTGCGGGGAGAATTTCGCGGCCAGGGGCACTGCGTCATGGATGTGGTCGAAGTGGCCGTGCGAGATGAGGATGGCGTCTACCCGCGTGAACGAATGGGCGGGGGGATAGGATGGATTGCCGTCGATCCAGGGATCGAGAACGACAATTTCGCCGGTTTCGAGTTCAAGTTGGAACGTGCCGTGGCCTAGCCAAGTGATGTTTATCATTTCGGATGTTTTTCCCTATCAGCTTGCCACATATTCGCTATGCCACAGGGCTTGAATTCCCCGGAGAGGCTGATATACTATTCACAATAGATCTCACCCCTCTGGAGGATTATTAATGCTTCATCGCTTCCTTTCACTCGCCGCGTTCCTCGCGCTCACCCTGCCGGCTTTCGGCCAAGGCACTACTTTGGGCTCGATCTCTGGCAATGTATTTGACCCCTCGGGCGCGGTAGTCCCCGGCGCGCGGGTAACGGTTTTGAACACCCAGACGGGTGTTCCGCGCGAAGTCGCCACCAATGACAATGGCTTCTTTCAAGCGCTATCGCTGATCCCGGGCGTCTACAGCGCGGAGGTGACTGCGGCCAATTTCAACAAGCAGGTGCAAGACAAGCTGAAGCTCGAGGTGGCGGGTGCCCTCTCGTTGACGTTCCGCTTGAGCGTCGGCCAAATCACCGAGACCATCCGGGTAGAGGCCGAAGGCGAGCAACTGAAGGCGACCGAAGGCGTTATCTCGACCACCATCGACAATTCTAAGCTGGTTGAACTGCCCTTGAATGGCCGGAATTTCAACAACCTGATCCGGTTGACGCCCGGCGCGACTCGCGGCACCAACGCCGGCGGGGAAACCCTGAACTCCACCACCTTCTCCGTCACCGGGAGCCGCAGCGACCAATCGAACTACACACTCGATGGTACCTACAACAACGGGACGTTTTTCAAGACCGCCGCAATCTCGCCATCAATCGACGCGATCTCGGAGTTCAAGATTCAAACCAATATGTCGGCCAAGTTCGGTGCAGCCGGGGGGGCCAACATCGCCATCTCGATTCGATCCGGCACTAACGATTACCATGTCACTGCCTACGAATTTCTCCGCAACTCCCAACTGGACTCACGCGATTATTTCGCGGCGCGACGCCCGCCGTTCAAGTTCAACCAGTTTGGCTTCACGCTGGGAGGTCCGCTGTCCATCCCCAAGGTTTATAAAGGCAAGAACCGCACGTTCTTCTTCTTCAACTACGAGGCATTTAAACAGCGACGCGGGGTCACGCAGCTGGGCACCATTCCGAATGCCGCCTGGAAAAGCGGCGACCTCTCCCGGAACCTGGATGGCCAGACGCCTCTACCCGTCTTGTTCGATCCGTTCACGGAGCGTCGAACCGGCGTTGACGCGCAAGGCCGGCCCGTTTACACGCGCGATGCCTTCGCTGGCAATCGGATCCCGACTTCGCGAATGCCCGCCTATGTGAGGGCCTACATGGGCCTATGGTTCCCCGACACTCTGTCGCTGAACCCGAGTGTCAACAATAGCAACTTCATTAACTCCACCGGCCAAGTCCGCGACGACAATCAAACCCACGCCCGCATTGACCATAAGATTTCCGACAATAACAACTTATTCGGGCGGATCTCCTGGAGCGACGCCTTCCAGTCCAGCCCGCAAAACCTGCCTAATGCCAGTCAGGCGACGTACAATAAGTACGTGGGCGTGACAATAAGCGACACGCATATTTTCAACCCCACGACGGTTCTCGATTTCCGGGTCGGCTACCTGCGGGCAAACTTGGGACAGGGCCCGATTCACAAGTTTGTCGATGTCTACCGGCAAAACGGACTGCAGAACGTCCCGACCAATTTCCGCAACTTTGATTTCCCTGTGAACTTTAACATCGCCGGCGTTACGGCGCCCGGCAACGGCAACCTGGTCAACGGCCCCGACTTCACCTATCAGGGTTCCTTGGCGCTGACCAAGATAGTGGGCAAGCAGACCATTGCCTTCGGCTACGACTACACGCAACTGCGCATCGTCCACGACTCGGTGTTCGTAAACTTTGACTTCAACAACGTTGCCACTTCGGACCCGCAGAACGTTTCGCGCACGGGCCATCCGTTTGCGAGTTTCCTGCTCGGTCTCAACAACGGCGGCGGCCGCATCACGGGCGAGGCGGATCTGGACATCGCCCAGAAACTGCACCACCTTTGGGTGCAGGACGATATCCGGTTGACCAGCAAACTGACGGTGAACGCCGGAATGCGGTGGGAGTACAACGAGTGGCCCCATCACCGTCGCGGCCGCATGGGCGGCTTCGATTCGATCGGTGGGAACTTCTACTGGACCGGCACGAACCCGATCACGGGCGCGGCGCCGAATATCCGGAATACCATTGCCGAGCCGCAGCTCCGCAACTTCGCTCCGCGAATCGGATTTGCATACCGGGTGTTGCCGCGCACGGTTATCCGCGGCGCCTACGGGATCTTCTACAACCCGCCTGGCGGTTGGGAATGGTCTACGGGCCGCGGCAATTGGCCTTACTCGATCTCCGACAATTTGACTGGGATCAACATCGCCGGGTCGACCCCCACGCGCGCCGACCAGTTTTTTGGCTCGTTTGATCCGTCGAAAGTAACGCCCACCGCGCAACATACCATTGCGCGCGACCTCAAGACGCCGTACATGCAGAACTGGAACTTCGGCATCGAGCATCAATTGACCCAGAGCCTGCTGTTGGAGGTTAACTACCAGGGCGCCAAGGGGACCAACCTTTCCAGCTTCTTAAGCACCAACGATCCGACGCCGGGCCCTGGCGATCCCAATCCGCGCCGCCCGTTCCCTATCGCGGGCGCCTTTAGCGAACTGAAGACCATCGGGACGTCCCGCTACCACGGGTTGACCGCGAAGGCGGAGCAGCGCTTGTGGAAGGGCCTGACCTACATCGCCTCCTACGCCTATCAAAAGAGCATCGATCTGAGCTCGGAGTTTGGAGGCACGTCGCCGCAAAACAACCAGAACATCAAGGCCGATCTCGCGCCCTCGGGCTTTGATCAGACCCACGTGTTCAACAACGGCTATAGCTACATGCTGCCTGGCGCGAACATGACGTCGCCGCTCAAGTGGCTGGTGGGTGGATGGCAAACCACCGGCATTTGGACGCTGGAAACGGGCCGTCCGTTCAATATCACGCTTCCCTTCGATAACGCTAACGTTGGCGCTCGAGGTACGTTCCAGAGGCCGAATCTGGTGGGCAATCCGTATCCCAACGGCTGGACGAAGAGTTACGGGCCGGCTGGACTCGTCTTTGATCCGACTGCCTTTGCCGCAGCCCCGCCGTTCCAATTCGGCAATCTGGGACGGAATATTCTTCGCGGCCCCGGCTTCAAAAACTTCGATATTGGCATGTTCAAGAACTTCAACGTCACCGAGCGTATCCGGCTCCAATACCGGGCGGAGTTCTTTAACCTGTTAAATAGCGTGAATTTCAGCAACCCCGGCGGATCGTTCGGTACTCCGAATTTCGGACGCAGTACGGGCACGCAGAACCAACAGCGCTCCATTCAGATGGGCTTGAAGTTTTACTACTAGCGCGATGCTCGCTTCGCTGGTCCTGGCCGGATTGGGAATAGCTTCACCTGAGTATGTGCTTGACTCAGGTGGGGCCGGTCTGGCAGCGTTTCGTGTGGCTGGTGCATTGGGGCTTTCGTTTCGCTTCCAGCAGCGGGACGAGGGCGTCCCGCGCCGGCCAGGGGGCCCGCCCTACCTCGGCTGCTGCCGTAGTAATTATTTGAGTCAAGCACATCCCCAGCTAGCTTTCTTCCCATGGCAGGATCTGACGGCGGTGGAGCGCAACGCAACGGAACTCATCAAGGCCCAGCCTTCCGCCGGTAACTGGCAGAAGCTGGGCCTTTCCCTCTACCTGCAGAACAAGTACGCGCCCGCCATGGCGGCCTTTCGCGAAGCGCTCCGCCGCGATTCCTCCCTTTGGACGTCACACCTGTTCCTCGGCGTCTCTCTTTACCGAACCAACCAGTTTGCCGCTGCATTGACCTCCTTAGAGATCGCCGGCCGTCTCGCCCCTTTGGCCGCGCAGGGCCGTGACGACGTTGACTACTGGCTGGGCGCCACGCTGATTGCGCTGCACCAGCCGCTGAAGGGACTAGGGGCGCTGGAGCGGCTGATGGCGCGGAGCCCGCGGCATAGCGGAGCGCTGCAGTTGGCCACCGAGACGTATGCAGAAACGGCGAGCGCCCTCTGGAATCGGGTGGCCGGGCGGGCCTTCGAAACGGCGGCCGGGCAAGAGGTGCATGGCTACGCGCTCGAAAGCGACGGCAACCGAAACGGCGCATTGGAAGCGTTCCGCCGCTCCCGTGAGATGGCCCCGCAGCGGCCGGGTCCGGGAGCAGCCATCGGCCGGTTGCTGCTGAGTTCCGGCGAAATCGCGGCGGCGCGCGAGGCATTGGCGAAAGAGCTCCAGAATGACCCGGCGTCGCCAGAGGCGAATCTGTACGCAGGGTTGTTGGCGTTGCGCGAGAACCATCCGGAGCAGGCGGAACAGCCGCTTAAATTGGCGACAGCGTGGCTGCCCCAAAACGAAGAGCCGGCGCTGGCGCTCTGTCAGGCGTACTTAGCTCTGGGTGATGCGGCAAACGCCGTGGCCGCCGCGCGGCAGGCGGTCTTGGCCGAGAGTGGCTCCGTTGCTGCACATGAGCTTTTGCTGACGGCCTTGGCTGCGGCGGGCGATGGTCCGGCAGGGGAGGCAGAGAAACGGCGATGGGCGCAGCAAATGCCCGGGCGCTAGCGCCGCTCCGCGAGGCTGCGACGCCGTTCCAGAATCTGGCGGTGCAGGCTAAGCTCGCGCTGCGCCAGCACTGCTTCGCCCAGTTCGCGGTAAAGCCCACCGAGCAGAAAGTGGACCTGATCGTCATTGGGGAGCGCCTTCGCCACCGCCTCCCACGCCGCTTGGGCATCGGCGGGACGGCCGGCCTTACGATACGCCTTGCCCAGTTCGCGCCGCACTTCCACGCGGTCCGGCATCGCGGCCACCGCGCGCTCGAGGTACGTGACGGACTCGGCTTCGCGGCTAGTCGCAATCAAAACCTGGCCCAACCGGAAGTTTGCCATGCCGTGCTCAGGCATGCGCTCCAGTTCCGCGCGCAGGTTCTTCTCCGCCGCTTCGAAATCACGCATTTTCCATAAGACGCCGCCGATCGAGTAACGCAGACCGGGCTGATCCGGTTCCCGTTGCTGGGCGTCGCGATAGCGCGTCAACGCGGCGGCGAAATTGCCTTCGCGTTCGAGACGCCGCCCGGCGATCTCACTCACCGCCGCCTGACCCGCGTCGCTGTGGTTAAGGTCCCGGAATCGTCGTTCCGCCAGACGCCGGAGGAGCCGGCCAGCCTCCATTTCCGTGTCCGGGGACGGTCTTGTTTCTAGCAATTGGTCCAGTTCCGCTAGCGCCTCGGGAATGCGATTCAACTCGATTAAAGTCCGCGTCAGCAAGAGGCGCAGCCCGGGGTTCCGCGGTTGCTTCTTCAGCGAAGCCCGAAGTTCGCGTTCGGCCTCGGGAAATTTGCGCGCCCGGTAGAGCCCCGCTCCCGGCGAATCGAGGGCCAGCGCGGCTAGAGTGACGATGAGAATTCCGGCTAGACTGGCCACTGCCTGTATTCTGTACCACCACGGGGGGGCTTGACAAGTGCCGCCGGACGGGCGCGAGGCTTAGCGCGGCGAAGGGTGGCAAGTCCGGACCCGCGCTTCGTGTCGCGCTTCCCGCCGATGTGGATTATTTCGATTTTGAAGGCAAGGTGGCGGACGATTCAGGGTCTGTGGGGCAATTCAGTTGTGCAATTGAGTTGTGCAATTGAGTGTCGGGCCAAAGCAGAAAGTTTCGGGGTTTCATGTGGAGGAGCAACCCTCGTGGTGTGTTCGCACGGCTTGGCCGGGGCCGCGAAGATGACTCCGGAAGCAGTGTCGCAGCAAAGTAGAAATGTTCTATTTTGGAAAGGCCGAAACGCTTGAGGGAAGCTCCCTTTCCCTCTGTGTCCATTGTCGAGAACGGTGCTCCTGAGATGAGGGAAAAGGGGGGCGTCCGCAATGGTGCTCTTTAGGACATACCGGGTATTTGCTTAACTCAAGTGGGTTCGGTCTCGCAGCATTTCGTGTGGCTGGCGCATTGGGGCTTTCGTCCCGCTTCCAGCAGCGGGACGTGGGCGTCCCGCGCCGGCCAGGGGGCCCGCCCTACCTCGGCTGCTGTTCTAGTAATTAGCTGAGTTAAGCACATACCCAGCTACGACATTTTTACTTTGCTCCGACATGACTCCGGAAGCAGCCGGCTGCTTCTTGTGACGGTGGTACAATTGGCGCGGATGCTTGATCATGTGCGGAGCCGAACGCGGTTCGTCCTCTGCCTGGCACTGGCCATCGGGGGAGTCGTGCGGGCGCAAGTGCCGCCGTCGCCCGCCGCCGCGGAAGTGCTGATTGAGCAAGAACGCTTTCCCGAAGCCGAACAGATGCTCGAACTGATCGTGCGTGAGAGCGGAGCCCAGACGGAGGTGGTGTTTCGTCTCGGCTACGTCCAGTTCCGGCAGCGAAAACTCGTAGCGGCACGGGAGCGATTCACTTCAATCGTCAAGACGGCGCCACCTGCTTACAACTCGCGCTACTTCCTTGGGCGCATCGCTTTGATGGAGAACCGTCCGGCAGAGGCGATCACCTGGTTAGAGCCAGTGGTGACGTCGCGGGAGACGAACTACGATGTGGCGGCACAACTGGCGACCGCCTACCAAGCCGCCGGGCAGCCCCGCCGGGCGATTGAGCCTCTCCGTTTAGCCATTCAACAGTCGCCTTGGGACGGAGGTCTCTACTACCGGCTCGGCAAAGCTTACCAGCAATTGGGCCAAGCGGAAGTGGCGCGGGAGGCGCTGGCCACAGGGGCGCGGCTTAAGAGTGCGAACGCCGCCGATGTCCAAACGTTGATGGAAGCCACCCGTGCGGCGCAGGAAGGACGCACGGACGAGGCCATCAGTCTGGGCCGCCGCATCACAAAGCGGCCTGACGCCGATCCCGCGACCCTCGTTGCCGTCGGGCTCTTATGGGTGAAGTCCGGGCTGCAAGCGGAGGCGCTGGACGCATTTGAACGCGCCGCCCGCCGCGATGAGAAGCACTTCGCATCGCAATTCAATTTCGGTCTGGGGCTATTACGCCTGGGCCGCGCTGCCGAGGCCCTCGTCCCGTTGACGCGAGCCGTCGCGCTGCTCCCTCAGTCGCTCGATGCCAACTTGACGCTAGGCTTGGCGGCGGTGATTTCCCAGCGCTATGCCGAAGCCCGCCCCGCGCTGGAGGCCGCCCGGCGTCTTGACCCATCCAATGTGAGGGTGGCTCCGCTGCTTGCCACCGCGTGTTTGCGCATGGGCGCGGCGGCCGAGGCGGTACGTATTTTGCGCACCTCCGGCGCCGTAACCGGTGGCGACCCGTCCGGCCCCTTGATCCTGGTGGAAGCGCTGAATGCCACCGGCGAAACGGAAGCGGCGCTCGAGGCGGCTCAGCAGGCTGGGCGGCGCTTTCCCCAGTCGGCAACGGCCCAGATGGCACTGGCACAACAGCTATCGCGTGTCGGCCGGTACCAGGAAGCCCGACCGGTGTTTGAGCGGGTGCTGCAACTGGAGCCGGGGCAGCCGGAGGCTTCGCTGGGGTTGGCTGACGGGCTGCAGAAGGCCGGGGAACAGGAGGCTGCGGTGGAGGCGTATCGCGACGCGATGAACTATCGCTCGACTACCCTGGCGGCGCGGCTGGGATCCGCCCGCAGCCTGGTGTCTCTGAAGCGTCTGGAACAAGCGCGGCGGATGCTGGAAGAGGGGCTTGGCAGCCATGCTTCCGAACCATCGCTTCACGTGGAATTGTCGCGCGTCTACGCCCGTTTGGGATTGACCGATCTTGCCGCGCGCGAGGCGCAGCTTGTGAATCAACTGAAGGCGGCGGAGAGCCAGCCGTGAGGGTCGCCGCCTTTGCTGCGACTCTGCTGCTGGCGGTCCAGATCCCCGCGCCGTCGTTTCGGAACATCGCTCCGGCGGCCGGTCTGCGCGAAATCATCATCTCCGGCGGCGCGCAGAAGAATTACGTTCTGGAAGTGAATGGCAGCGGCGCTTGCTGGCTGGATTACGATGGCGACGGCTGGTTGGATCTGTACTTAGTGAATGGTTCCACGCTCGCCCGGCTGCAAGGCAAGGCGCCCGCCACCGCCAACACCACGAATCATCTGTACCGCAACCTCCATGACGGAACCTTCGCCGACGTCACAACCAAGGCGGGCGTGCCTGGCCGAGGCTGGGGTTTCGGATGCGTGGCGGCGGACTACGATAATGACGGGCATGTCGACCTGCTGGTCACGAATTTCGGACCGAACATTCTTTACCGGAACCGCGGCGACGGGACCTTCATCGACGTCACCGCCCGCGCCGGCGTTGGCGGTGGAGAAATCTGGCATACCGGAGCGGCGTTTGCCGACTATGACCGCGACGGCTACCTGGACCTGTTCGTACCCGGATATCTCGACTTCGACGCGAAGAATCCCGAGTTTAAGACCTGTGAATACCGCGGGGTGAAAGTGCATGCCTGCGGACCGATGGGCTATCGGGGGGCGCCCGACACGCTTTACCACAACAATGGCGACGGCACTTTCACCGATGTCACCGTGGCGGCGGGCGTAGCGGACCGCAAGCTCTATTTTGGCTTTCAGGCGGTTTGGGAAGACTTCGATAACGACGGCTGGCCGGATCTGTTCGTCGGTAATGACTCTAACCCCAACTACCTCTATCGCAACAAAGGCGACGGAACATTCGAGGAAACAGGTGTCATGTCGGGCGTTGCTTTCTCCGGCGACGGCAAAGAAATGTCGAGCATGGGGGTTGCCGTCGGCGACTACGACCACGATGGCTGGATGGACATCTTTATCACCACTTTCGCCGGCGACAACTACATCCTTTTCCACAACGATGGAGGGGGCTTTTTCTCCGACGTCTCCTACCCGGCGGGTGTTGGAGAGCCTACGGTTGCCTACCTCGGCTGGGCGACCGGTTTCTTTGACTATGACAACGACGGTAACCCGGATCTGTATTGCGCCAACGGGCATGTGTACCCCGAAGTGGATGGCCGCATTCGCGAGACGTACAGGCAGCCGCTTCAACTGCTGCGGAATCTGGGAAACGGAAAATTTACCGATTTCTCGGAAAAAGCGGGCTTTCGGGCCATCAGCCCGATCTCTGCCCGAGGAGGCGCCTACGCCGACTTTGACAACGATGGCGACATCGACCTGGTGATCTCAGTGATGGACGCTCCGCCGCTGTTGCTGCGCAATGACGCCACGGAACGGACGCCAGCCGCCCATTGGCTGCGGCTGAAGTTGGAAGGAGTCAAGAGCAACCGCGCGGGCATCGGAGCGCGAGTCAAGGTGACCGCCGGAGGCCGTACGCAGATGGCCTCGCCCCGAGCAGGGGAAGGCTATCTTTCCAGTAATGACCCCCGGTTGCATTTCGGGTTGGGAGCCGCCACAACGGCTGACGTCGAAGTCTCATGGCCAAGCGGAGCGCGGAGCCGCGTAACCGCATTGGCAGTGGGGCGCGAGCATGTGATCCGCGAACCGAACTAGCGGTGTATTCCCTATGCCACGGATGCAGCTTGCGAAAATGGGTCGAATCGTAATGATTTAGGCCCTTCGGGGCGTTCCCTTTCAAGTAATTTGCCTGCCCCAGGGTGCCACAGGGTCTACCCCTTGACTCCGCCCATTTCGACTCTTATCATCGGCACATGGGAATCGGATCAGATTATCTAAAACACGGAATCTGGCGCGGGACGGATATTGCCGATCACCTGGGAGAAATCGTCACGATCAAAGGCG
>JANYCV010000055.1 GCA_025360145.1 Acidobacteriaceae bacterium | reverse complement strand
GCCAAGCCCAAGCCGTGCGTTAACTGCCCAGCCCTAAAATCCGTTGCAGACCCAGAGCGCTCGTTCCGTTCTTCTGGCTGGTGATGTACCAGATCGCTCGAAACCAGAGCGTGAGGGGTGCATGCGTGTCTTGGGAAATCGTAGCCGCGATAACCGAACTCTGATAATCGCAAGCGGCACAATGCAAAAGGATGACCCGCTGGGGCCAGAACTTGCCACCTCCGCAACGCGGGCAACGGAAACCGTCCGGCCAGCGGAGTTGCACCTTCATTCGCGTCCAGTGCCAATAAGCCCGTGAGGCGTGAAAAGTGCAAGGTTTCGCATTTCCCGCTTCCATGCCGCCGCAATTCGTCGTGGCAGCACGCCGAAACTTGCTCTGAAACCAGACAACGTGTCCCCTGGGAACATCAACGCATCGCCGCCGGAATAGCGAGCGTCTTCACGCGCAAAAGGAGCTGGCCGTCTGCGCCAATCTCTTCCGCCCGGCAGGAAAGTTCCACCGCCGAACGTAACTCCGGCTGCCGGCATCGGCGAACCGTCAGCAGCTCGTTGCCGGACTTGGTGTCGTAAACTTTCGTCTCATGAAGCAGCGTATCGGCCGCCGTTTCTCGGGCGCAGCTGAGAGCCACGCGGACCCCCTTCTGAGAAAACTGAGGATCGGTACAGTCGGCGTCGAGCTGAACCCGATGTTCCGGAGTTTCAGCGAAAAACAACACCGCCGTGCGACGCCCCTCGCGAGGATCTTCACGAACCGGCTCGTACCTGCGCCGAATCCACAAATACCCCGCGCCGGGTAAGACGGTCACTTTGGAAATCCGATCGTCGTCGGTCCAATTCACCACGTTCGCCGGAACTTTGTCGATGGAAGACTCCACCACGGGTACGCCAAGGAGTATACGGCTCGCGGGTTTCGGCCGGCACTCGCGGAGGTAGGCATCCGGGACACTGCTCTTCACTTTGGACAAAGCTTCCTGCGCAGCCCCGCGCTCCCACAGTTTCGCCGCCACCGCCAGATAGAGCCCCCGCCGTAAGCCATCGCAATCCTCACTCGCCACAATCGCTGCCTCCGGCCAGGACAATTGCAACTTCTGCTTCGCCTGAATGGCAGGCCGTACGGAAGCGTGGCTACCGGCGATCACCAACCACACCGGGCGATTGTCTACCGCGAGCAGCAGAAACAAACTGGACAGCACCCACATTGGCATCACAAACCGCTTTCAGTCTTGGTGGCGGCGAGCTCGCTGTTCTGACGGCTTTGCACATGTGCCACATCTTTGAACGTGACCCAATCGCCGCCCCACACCAGCCCATGGGCTTTCGCGGATTTCCCCAGCGCCGCCCAGAATCCATTGGTTTCCGCTTCGTCTCCCCATCCCCACCGTGAGTCGACGATGTCCGCAGCGTATGCGTTCGGAGTGCCGTCCGGTTTCTGCCCATTGTGAAAACTGAAGTGAACCTTCGTGTTGCCTTGCTTGAATAACTGTTCCTGCACGGCCACCGATCGCCAGCCGAAGAATATCTTAGGTTGGAACCCCTGTAGCTTCAGGTCGGTCACGATCATCACCACTCTTGCGCGAAGGAACGGCTCCATGCTGAGCAGTTTCTTATCCTGCGTCCACCTTGAACTGTCACCGGACCACTCCGAAGTAATCGTACCGCCCTGCGCTGCGGCGGCTACGAGCCGCGTCCAGGTTGCCCCGTTGGGATCCACCCGGCCATCGGGATGCGTAAGAAAGCCCTTCTGCAACTTTAGAATGGCTGCCTTGGTCTTCGGGCCGCAGTCTCCATCGGCCTTGAACGGGTAAAGGCCGGCTTGTTTCAGTAGTGTCTGAACCGCAACCACGTCGGGATTCCGGTTCGGTGCTCCTTCTCCAACCGCCGACTGAAGTGTCGCCATAAATCCCCTCTCCGAATGAATAGAGTTCTTAATTGCCCAAAATTGTATCATGAACTAGCGGGTCTGTATTGCAAGGAGCAAGCGGCGGGCAAGGCTGCGCGCGGCGCGTCTGCCGGATCGGCGGCATCGCGGTAAACATTGTCAACCAGGTCAGCTGAAACTTGCGCGGAAACTTGCTCTATCCCGTCAAACCCGATATTTTAGTTAATTCGACACATGTCAAATCTAACCCCCATCACAGTCGCCCACGGCGACGGCATCGGCCCTGAAATTATGGAGGCAACGCTCCATATCCTGAAAGAGGCCGGCGCCCGGCTCGACATTGAAACTATTGCCATCGGCGAAAAGGTTTACCTCGAAGGCAACAGCGCCGGAATTGCGAAAAGCGCGTGGGAATCCCTCAGCCGGACCAAGGTCTTCCTCAAGGCGCCCATCACCACTCCCCAGGGCGGCGGCTTCAAGAGCCTGAACGTCACCACCCGGAAGATGCTGGGCCTGTATGCGAATGTGCGGCCATGCGTGGCCTATCATCCCTACGTTGACACCAAGCATCCGGGCATGAATGTGGTGATCGTCCGCGAGAATGAGGAAGATGTTTACGGCGGAATTGAGCATCGTCAAAGCAACGACATTACCCAGTGTTTGAAGCTGATCAGCCGCAGCGGCAGCGAGCGCATCGTGCGTTACGCGTTCGAATACGCCCGGCGTAACGACCGCAAGAAAGTTACCTGCTTCACCAAAGACAACATCATGAAGATCACCGACGGCCTGTTCCACAAGGTCTTCGATGAGATCGCGGTGGAGTATCCAGATCTGATCAATGAACACTGGATCGTCGATATCGGCGCGGCGAAATTGGCAGACACGCCGAACGCATTCGACGTGGTCGTGATGCCGAATCTGTATGGTGACGTGCTGTCCGACGTGGCAGCGCAGATTGCGGGCTCGGTGGGCTTGGCGGGGTCGGCAAACATCGGCATGAAGTATGCGATGTTTGAAGCGATCCACGGCTCGGCTCCGCGGCGCGCGGGACAGAACCTGGCGAATCCTTCGGGACTGCTGCTGGGCGCGGTGATGATGTTGGTGCATATCAATCAGGAAGATGTGGCGGAGCGCGTCCACAACGCCTGGCTGCGGACGCTGGAAGACGGCATCCACACCTACGACATTTTCGCCGAAGGCGTCAGCACACAGAAGGTGGGAACCAAGGAATTTGCACAGGCCGTGGTGGATCGCATTGGGAAGTTGCCGGAGAAGTTCAAGCCGGTAGTTTACAAGCCGCGCCCGCGGCAGAACACGGAAGAGACTGTATCGGCCGTCGCCAAGCCGAATAAGGAGATGGTCGGAGTGGACCTCTTCCTCGATTGGACCGCTGGCACACCGAACGAACTGGGCAAGAAGATGGAGCAGCTTTCCGGGGACAACCTGAAGCTGGTCATGATCGGTAGCCGCGGGACCAAGGTGTATCCCGATGGATTTCCCGACACTCTCACGAGCGACGCCTGGATTTGCCGGTTCATGGGCCAGACCGACGGCGCCATTGTCACCCACGCGCAGATCATCAGTCTGTTGCAGCGCGTCACCGATGCCGGCTTCGATTTCATTAAGTTTGAAAGCCTATGCAACTTCGATGGCAAGGCCGGCTTTTCGCTGGGCCAGGGCCAGTAGGACAATCCCATCGGTAACGAAACGAAGCCATTAGTTGCGGTGATCATGGGCAGCAAGTCCGATTGGGACACGATGCTCCATGCCGATGAAGTGCTCAGTCAGTTCAACGTGCCGCACGAATGCACGGTGGTCTCCGCGCATCGCACGCCGGCCCGCATGGCGGAATTCGCCGGCGGCGCGGAAGCGCGCGGCATTGAGGTGATCATCGCGGGCGCGGGCGGGGCCGCGCATCTGCCCGGAATGGTGGCGGCGCATACGCTGGTGCCAGTGCTGGGAGTGCCAGTGGAGAGCCATGCGCTGAAGGGCATGGATTCCCTGCTCTCCATTGTGCAGATGCCCGGCGGAGTGCCGGTGGGCACGATGGCCATCGGCAAGGCGGGCGCCATTAACGCCGCTTTGCTGGCGATAGCAATTCTCTCCAACACCCGGCCGGAACTGCGCGAAAAGCTGCGGCAGTTTCGGGACCAGCAGACCGCGAAAGTTCTGCAGGATAAATTGCGGTGATGGAAAAGCCGATACTGCCCGGTGCGACGATCGGCGTTCTGGGAAGCGGCCAGCTCGGCCGCATGTTCGCCATCGCTGCCAGGCGCATGGGATACCGCGTCCATACCTTCTCCCCCGATTCCGACACCCCCACCGGACAGGTTTCCGACCTGGAAGTAGCCGCCTCCTATGACGATTTGGACGCGGTGCGCGAGTTCGCACGGGGCGTGAGCGTAGTGACATTCGAGTTCGAGAATGTTCCCGCTCCGACAGCGGCAGCCGCCTCCGAGGAAGCACCCGTACGGCCAGCGGGAAGCGCATTGCACACCACGCAGCACCGTCTTCGCGAAAAGGCCTTCCTGACTGCCGCCGGACTCCCGGTCACGCCGTACGCAGCGGTCAACAGCCTGGATGAGCTGCTGGCAGCGCTAGAGGTACAAGGCTATCCGGCGATCCTGAAGAGCGCCGACTTCGGCTATGACGGAAAGGGTCAATTCCGCATCAACTCGCCGGAATGCACGGATGCCGCGTGGGCCGCGGTAGGACCGTCACCCGCAGTGCTGGAATCCTTTGTCGATTTCGACCGGGAAGTATCGGTTGTGGCGGCGCGCGGCGTAGACGGCAGCTTCGTACACTATGGCGTCATCGAGAACGATCATAAGAACCGGGTGCTTGATGTCTCGCTGGCGCCGGCGCGGATCAGCGCGAAGACAGCCAAAGACGCGGTCGAGATCGCACGGACCGTACTGGCCAGGCTGGAAATTGTCGGCGTACTGTGCGTAGAGTTCTTCGTAGCTCGCGATGGCAGCCTGCTGATCAACGAACTGGCCCCGCGGCCGCACAACTCCGGGCATCTGACATTCGATGCCTGTGTCACCAGCCAATTTGAACAGCAGCTTCGCGCAGTATGCGGCCTGCCGCTGGGATCGACCGAACTGCTCTGCCCCGCCGCGATGGCAAACCTGTTGGGCGACCTGTGGGATGGGGGCGAACCGGATTGGGCCGCGGCGTGCGCTTCGCCATCCGTAAAGCTTCACCTCTATGGAAAGCTCGCGGCAAGGCCCGGACGCAAGATGGGCCACTTAACGGCACTGGGGAAGAACGCGGAAGAAAATGTTCGGCAGGCGCGGATCGCGCTGGCAGGGTATGTTGGTAGCGCTAACGAGAATCGAACTCGTATTTAAGCCTTGAGAGGGCTCTGTCCTAACCGTTAGACGATAGCGCCACGCGACACTAACAGTATAGCAAGCCCGCGGTGTACAATCAGTGCGATGAAATGGTTTCCTTTCGCTTTCTTATTGGCCGCCGGTGTGTGGGCGGTGACCCGTCCCGCCGACATCCCTTTTGAGAAACACATGGTCGACCTAGGTGCCAACGAAAGCTGCGCCCTAGCGGATATAAACGGCGATGGCAAGCTGGACATCGTCTCCGGCGAGAACTGGTTTGAGGCTCCCTCGTGGACCAAACACAAGTTTCGGGAGCTCAATTTCGCCAGTAACTACATCGACAATTTCAGCGATCTGCCTCTCGACGTGAACGGCGACGGACGGATCGACATCGTAAGCCCGTCGTGGTTCAACAAGCGCCTGTCGTGGTGGGAGAATCCTGGGAAAGCCGGCGGGATCTGGAAGGAAAGAGTCATCGACGACATCGCGCCCATCGAGTTCGCGTTCCTGGTCGACCTGGACAACGACGGAAAGGCCAACGAAGTTCTGCCGCAGTTCGGCGATGCCAAAGCCCCGTTGGCGTGGTATGAGGCGAAGGGCGGGAAGATGCTGAAGCACGTGGTGAGCGATAAGAGCTACGGCCACGGCATTGGAGCGGGCGATGTAAACGGCGACGGCCGCGCCGACATCCTGACGTCGAAGGGATGGCTGGAAGCGCCGGCGGATCCGCGCAGCGGCGGAAATTGGAAGTTCCACGCGGACTGGAACGAGCCGCAGGCGCTGGGGTTCCTGCACGTGATGGACGTGAACGGCGATGGTAAGAACGACGTGGTGACGTCGGCCGCGCACGACTATGGGATCTTCTGGCTGGAGCAGGGCGAAGGCGGCAAATGGACGAAGCATCTGATCGACGATAGCTGGTCCCAGGCGCACGCATTGACGCTGGTGGATATGAATGGCGACGGACGCAAGGACATCCTGACGGGCAAGCGCTACATGGCCCACAACGGCAAAGATCCGGGCGAGCGCGAGCCCCTGGGTATCTACTGGTACGAATCCATCAAGTCCGCCGACGGGAAGGGCCTGGAGTGGGTGCGGCACACCATCGACTACGCGACGCGGACTGGAGCGGGCATGCAGATTGCGGTAGCGGATCTGGACGGCGACGGCGATCTGGATTTTGTGGTGGGCGGGAAGAGCGGCGTGTACTTGTTCGAGAATTTGACGAAATCGAAAATCAGAAAGCGGTAAGTTGTACACTTGCGTGCCATCGGATAGCCATATCACCGCTCGATTAAATATCCCCCGGCAAAGCCGGGGGCCTTACGATTGCGGGCCCCTCAAAGGGGCCTGATCGCAATCGCACAAAAGCAACAACCCGCTCCGCAACAGCGTCTGAACGTAACTGCGGCCCTCTATCGCTTGCGGCTGGCGGCAATCGCTCGACGGAGGACGATACTGTGCCAAAACCAAACTCCCGGAGCCGTCAAACTTCTGCTGCCTCCCCGGCAAAGCCGGGGGATCTCCCTTGGTTTTTAGGGGCGTGGAGCGATGCCGATGGAGTGAGGGGGAGTGCGGG
>JANYCV010000047.1 GCA_025360145.1 Acidobacteriaceae bacterium | reverse complement strand
CGGGAGGCCTGCCGCAATAGGTCGCTATTCATCAGCTCCAGAGCCTGCGAGGAGACGGTGGATTGCGCGCGCTTCACGCAGTTGGGATTCATGAACGGCGTGTCAAAGGTATCCAGCAAAGTGATGGGCTGCGTGCGGCGCCCAGCCATATAGATGCTGCGCCGCTGCCCGCTCTTGGAATTATCCATCCCAACCACTTCACCATCCGGCATCACCTTCACCGGATCCGGCGGCCCATAGGGCTTGAGGTCGAGACGTCCTGCAACTTTCAGAATGGAATCGCGAATCGCGTCCGAATCCAGGCGGTGCAGCGGGAAGCGCGATAGCAGCGTACCGTCCGGATCTTTGTCCTGGCGCACGGCATCGGCTTGGGAACTTTGGCGATACGCCGAAGATCTCATGATCAGCCGGTGCATCGCTTTCATATCCCAGCCTTGCCGGACGAACTCAATCGACAGCCAATCGAGAAGTGGCTGATTCACGGGCGCCGCACCCATCTTTCCGAAGTTGCCTGGGGTATTGACCAAGCCCGTTCCAAAGTGATGTTGCCACATGCGGTTCACCATCACGCGCGCCGTTAACGGATGATTCGGCTCCACCAGCCAGCGCGCTAAGGCCAGCCGGCGGCCCGTTGTCTTGCTTTCATACGCGAGGTTTGGAACGGTGTAAGGAGCGATCTTGGCGCTTAACACGGAGAGAGCGCCGGGCGTCACCAGCATGCCCGGAGTTGAGGCATCGCCGCGAAGTAGAATGCGCGTGGGTGGAGGCTCAGGACCAAGATCGAACAAGGCGCGAATCCTTGGTACGGATTTCAGTTTCCCTTTTTCTTCCGCTACCTGCTTGTCGATTTCTTCTTTTTCTTTGCGGAAGCCTTCATCGGCTTTGGCTATATCGGTCAGCTTGATGGTGAGTGTGTCTTCGTAGCGTTGCAAGAGGAACTTCTGCACTTCGGTTCTCTCGCCCTCGGCCGTCTGGCTGGCTTTACGCACATCCTCGCGAATCTCCACGGGCAAGTTTTGCAGCCGCTCGGCTTCGAGCTTCTGTTTGAGCGGGCCGGCTTTCAGATCCAATTGTTTCTTGAGCTCATCGATCTTCGCTTGGATCGGGGCGTTGTAGGTCTCAATACTGTCGCGTTCGTTTGCGACTAACAATGGCAGATAGCGCGTAGTCTTCTCATCGCAAAACGCACCCACGCCGCCGCATTCCATGCTTGGCATGCGCCAAGTAAATGGATCGTACGCCGGCGTTAGCACGGCGGTCAACCGGTAGTAATCGCGCTGGGGAATCGGGTCGTACTTATGATCGTGACAGCGCGCGCACCCGACGCTGAGGCCCATCACGGCCGACCCAAGTATCTCCACTTGTGCGGCAATAACGTCCATCCGTTCCGGTATGAAGTTTTGCTCCGTGCTGTAGGTGGAGTCTGGACCCGTCCGCCAAAACCCTGTGGCGGCCAGTAAATCCACCTGTTCCGGCGTGTACTCTTTCACGGCTTTGTAGTCGAACAGTTCATCACCGGCGATCTGTTCGGTAAGAAACCGATCGAACGGCTTGCCGGAATTGAACGAGCGAATAACGAAATCGCGATAACGCCACGCGTGAGGCCGCAGCGCATCGGAGCTGTTGCCGCCTTCAGAATCGGAATGACCAACGGCATCTAACCAGAAGCGCGCCCAGCGTTCGCCGTATCGCGGAGACGCCAGCAACTTATCAATCATCTGCTCGTAGGCTTTCGGATTTCCATCCGCGAGATAGGCATGGACCTCTTCAGGGGTGGGCGGCAATCCGGCCAGATCCAGATAGGCGCGGCGCATCAGCGTCCGGCGGTCCGCGTCGCCGGAGAGGCTGGTGCTCTTGGCTTCGAGCTTTTCGAGAAGGAACGCATCGATGGGATTGCGCACCCTGGCTTGCGCATGCACGTTCGGCACGGTGCCGCGTTGAGGTGCGGTAAATGCCCAAAACGCACGATCTTTTTCCGTTACCATTGGGTCGGCTGATGCATTCACTTCCACTGCTTTTTCATTGTCGGCGGGAGCGCCCGCTGCTATCCACTGGGTGATCTTCTCGAGTTCGCTCTCCGTCAAGCCGCGGACGGAAAACTGCTCCTGCAGTTTGGGAGGTGGCATCTCCTGCGCGGTGATGCGCTTGATCAGCAGGCTGTCTGCAGGCTTCCCTGGCAGAATTGCGGGGCCGGACTTACCGCCTTTCAAGATGGCTGCGCGGGTCCGAAGATCGAGCCCCGCTTTCTGTTCCGTGCGCCCGTGGCACACCCAGCATTTGGCGCTGAGGATGGCATGAACCTCGCGCTCGGTCACCAGCTTCGCTGTTAGCTTGTCCTCGGCGTCTCGCAGCGCACCGCCTTCAATCCACTTGCGGACGGTTTCTATTTCCGATGCCGATAGCTTCTCACCGCCCATCGGCATTTTCCCCGAGGTCAGCATAGTGAGCAACAGACTGTCCACGGGTTTGCCGGGGACGATGGCAGCGCCGGATTTTCCGCCTTTCAGAAGGTCATCGCGGGTTTCCAGGGACAGGTTCGCGCGGCGCGATTTTGAATCGTGACACGCAAAGCACTTGGCGCGGAAAAGCGGTTGAATGCCTGATTCGAAGCGCGGCGGCTTTAGATCTTCGGCAGCAGCGAATATGCTGCCGCAAAGGAGGAGTGCAATCAATGAGACTTTTTGAATTGGCCGCAATCTTTTGTCCTGTCCCGCTTCCTATTTCAATGTCGTCTGACTTGTTCTTATCTGCATCGGTGAGCCAGAGCCGGACGAGGCGTCCGGTGCCGTCCTGGGGGACCGCCCTACCTCACGGCAGCATATCAACTTTGTTGCTTGTTGGGTAGCACCCCATTTACAACATTGATGGGTCCGAAGCCTTGCAGGTGCCGAAGCACGTTTCGGGCTGCACTGGCTCTCATCTCCGCTACCGAGTCCGCTGAGTAAAAGGCCAGGTGCGGCGTGATCAGGCAATTGGGGAAAGTGAAGAGCTCCGGAGAACAGACCGGTTCGTTGTCCAGCACATCTAGCGCCACACCGCCCAGATGGCCCGTTCGGAGAACTTCAATCAGTTCCGCTTCCGGAATCATGGGGCCGCGGGCCGTGTTTACCAGAAATGCGCCCGGCTTCATCGACCGCAATTGGGCGCGACCGATGATCCCTCGGGTTTCAGTAGTGAGCGGACAATGCAATGAAACCACGTCGGAGGTTTGCAGCAAATCATCGAGCGAGGCGCATCGTGCAACGCCTATCGCTTTCTCATACCCGTTGCTGACGTAGGGGTCATGGAACTGAACGGAGAATCCAAGCGCCTTCGCACGCAGAGCGGTCGCCGTTCCAATCCGTCCGCATCCTATGATCCCGAAACGCTGGCCACGAAGCCGGCGTCCAGGTTCAGCGGCTCTCCAACTCCAATTGCCTTCACGAACGTCTGCCAGCGCCCGCTGAAGTTTTCTTTGCAGTGCAAGGGTCAGTAGAATCGCAAAATCGGCAACCTCTTCCGTACCGTAGTCCGGAACATTGCAAACCGGGATGCCGAGTCGATAAGCCGCGTCGGCATCGATGTTATCGTAGCCGACACCGTTGCGGACGATCATCTGCACCTTCTTGAAAGATTCGAGCAGCCCCTGCGAGAGCTGCGGAAAGCGGCTGACGATGAGCGCATCCGCGTGAAACACATCGCTGGGAAGGCTGTGTGGATCTTTGGACAGCAAGAAGACTAGCTCCGCCGCATCGCCAAGAATTTCCATTTCCAGCGCGGCGTCCCTACTGATCGGCGACACCTCCGAATCAATTAAATACACTCGCGGTTTTCCCGGCATTTGTTCAAGGTCCTCTCGTAAGGTGGTTTTACCACACTTGCTTGATACTTTAGCCATGTAAACTGGTACGGCTATGAAAGTTGATTTGGAAGGCAGAGTGTCGATCGTTACCGGTGCCGGCGCGGGCATTGGCAAGGCCATCGCGAAAACATTCGCAGCCAATGGCGCCATCGTTGTTGTCAACGATATTGCGTCCACGGGAGAAGCTACCGCGCAGGAGATCATTGCGGACGGCGGAAAAGCCACCTTCCTGCAGTGCGATATTGCTGACCGTGCCGGCGTGGACACTATGGTTGCGAACGTCTATCGCCGGTTCGGAAGGATCGACATTCTGGTGAACAATGCCGGATGCGGAGCGAAGCCGGAACACCGGCGGCCGATCCATGAATTCGATCACGACGAGTGGCAACGGCTGATCGACATTGACTTGACGGGGATGTTCTATTGTTGCCGCGCCGTCTCTCCGGGAATGGTGGAGCGGCGGTCGGGCATCATCATCAACATCGCTTCCATTGTTGGCCTGGTGCCCGTCCGGCGCCAGATTGCGTACGCGGCCGCGAAAGCCGGAGTGGTCAACTTGAGCCGGGCGGCCGCCTTGGAACTCGGGCAGTACGGCATTCGCGTGAACGCAGTGGCACCGGGTTCGACGCTGACCGCGGGGACCGAGGCCATCTTTTACAACCCGGAGAAGAAGGCACTGGCCGACAGCCTGATCAGCCATATCCCGCTGGGCCGCGTGGGAACGCCGCAGGACATCGCGAACGCTACGCTGTTCCTGGCCGCGCCGGAAGCTTCCTACATCACGGGCACCGTCATCGTAGTGGATGGCGGATGGACCGCCGGATTCGCTCGCGACTGGTAATTCTTTTATGGCGCCCGCCAGTTCCATCTCGACGCCGTCCGACGCCACACGCGCCAAGCTGCGGCGGCGCATTCTTCCCTTCGTCTTCGTGCTGTACATCGCGTCGTACCTGGACCGCGCCAACGTGGCATTCGCCAAAATCCCGATGAGCGCCGACCTGGGTTTTTCCGAAGCGGTGTTCGGATTTGGCGCAGGCATCTTCTTCATTGGCTATTTGCTTTTCGGCATTCCGGGGGCGGTGCTGATCGAACGGGGCAGTGCGCGGAAGTGGATCGCACGCATGTTGATTGTGTGGGGATGTTGCACAGTGGTGATCGGATTCGTGCGCACGCCGGGCGAATTCTACGCGGCGCGATTTGCGCTGGGCTGTGCGGAAGCAGGCTTCTTTCCCGGCATCATCATCTACTTCAGCCATTGGTTTGCGCAGAAAGACCGCGCACGCGCGATGGCGGGATTCATCATGGCGATTCCGGTGTCGCTTGTTTTCGGAGCGCCCTTTTCGGCGCTAATTCTCCGCGTCCACTGGCTGGGAATGCCCGGTTGGCGATGGGTCTTCATCCTGCAGGGCGTGGCTCCGGTTGTATTAGGCTGCATCACGTTCTTCTATCTCACGGATCATCCGATGGACGCGAAGTGGCTGACGCCGGATGAGCGCGAGCAGATCGCTGCGGAACTGGAACGGGAGAATAGCGTAAAACTGGAGCGGCAACAGGTGACGGTGTGGCAAGCGCTGCGCTTCAAGAATGTGCTGCTTCTTGCAGTGGCTCTGTCGTTGGCGAATGTCGGGGGGTATGCGTTTGTGTTGTGGCTTCCCACTATTATTCGCAACAGCTCCTCGCTCTCCGTTAGCCTTGCCACGGCGTGTTCGGCGCTTCCCTTCGCCGCCGGTCTGATTGCGGTGCGGCTTGCGGGCAAATCCTCAGACCGGCATCGCGAGCGGCGTCTTCATGCGGCAATTCCAATGATCGCGGCCGGCGTATTCTTCACCTTGGCGTCTATTGCAGGGCAACCATTTCCGCTTGTGCTGGTATGGCTGTGCCTGACCGGTGCAGCCGCGTATTCGTGGCCGCCTCCTTTCTGGGTGCTGCCCACTGCGACGCTGGCCAAGTCGGCCGCGGCTGTGTCGGTGGGATTGATCAATGCGATCGGCAACCTGGGTGGATTTGTCGGCCCGACTGTAGTTGGATATTTGTTGTCGTTGCAGTACTCGTATACAGTCGCGATCCTATTTCTCTCGGCCTGTTTCGTACTGGCGGGCTTGCTGCTGCTGACGCTTCGGGTACTTCCGGAACCGGAGTGACCGCGGGCCCTGAGAAGCGTTTATCCGCATGTTGGCCGGGTTTGGGCGCGACTCCTCGCTTTGGTCAAACAGGCTTGAAATCAGTATTGTCGAACCTTCTTTCCAAACCGATTTTCCCGCGCCGCCGAATTGCTTACGTCGCGGATGGCCAGCACTGCAGGCATTGTTGCTGAACGGCTTTTGAAGGATTCCGCCATGCGGGATGTTTTCGCACAGGCCGATCCGGCAAGTTCATTGAAGAGGCGGAAATGGACGCCTGCCTAGTCCCAATACTCGTCACTTAAAAAACCTTTTGATGCTATTCTGTTTTAGAACAGGAGGCAGAGAGAATGTCGCGAACCGTTGCCAAGTTGCCCGCCGGAAGTCGAATCACGGACTACATCAGTTTGGGTGTGGTGGCGAAGACGTTCCCGTTGGCAAAGATTCACGCGGTGCTGGCTGCAACGAAGAGGGAGAGCGCGCGCCAGCGCGATCTGCCGGGCCATGTGACCGTCTACTACGTAATTGCGCTGGCATTGTATATGCAGTCGTCGTACCGGGAAGTGCTGCGTTGCCTGCTGGAAGGAATCCAATGGCTAGCGGGCTCGGCTGCAATCAACGTGGCCGGCAGTTCAGGCATCTCGCAGGCGCGGACCAGACTGGGCTGGGAGCCACTGCGGCAGTTGCACGACGAACTAGTGAAGCCGATTGCGGCAACGGCCACGAAGGGCGCGTGGTATCGCCAATGGCATCTGGTGAGCATAGATGGTAGCACGCTGGATGTGGCCGATGAGAAGGGCAATGACGAGGCTTTCGGGAGGCCCGGCGCGAGCACGGGCAAGAGCGCGTATCCGCAGATCCGTTTCGTGTCATTTGTGGAAAACGGTACCCATGTCCTGTTCGGCAGCCGCATGGCGGACTACGCCACCAGCGAGATCGCACTGGCAAAGACAATATTGCCCAGTCTCGGCAAGGG
>JANYCV010000079.1 GCA_025360145.1 Acidobacteriaceae bacterium | reverse complement strand
CGGTGCGGAACCAATGGGCGGGTGTGCGGTCGCTGGCGGAGAGATTGGGGTTGCCTGTGACTGAGGCGCGGGCGGAACCGGCGCCGATCCGGGCGATGTCCGTGGGGACCGTTATGGAATTTGGCGCGCCGGATTGAAATGTAGTAACGCCGGATAGTTGCCATCCACCCAGAACCGTTCGGGCGAATGCGTTTGCGCTCTTGATGAAGAAAGGTAGCGTGTAGATGTAGTTGAACGTGAGGATCTGGGAGCGGTGAATGCTGGAAAGTGCGACGTCGTTCTTGGGGTGGTAACTGTCCTGCGGGGCTCCGCCGCCGACGGTGTCCATGGTCTTGGAAAATGTGTAGCTGGTTCCGAATGACAAGCCGCTGCGCAGGCGCCGGCTGATACTGACTTGCAGGCTGTTGTAATTGGTGTTGTCGCTATCGTCCCGCAGGTTGATGTTGCCGTAGCCCTGGTAGGGACGAAGTGCATTTACATTGATGCCGGAGTTCGGCGGGTTGAGCCGTGTACCGGCCGGGAGCTGGTTTAAGTTGCGCGTGAAGGTGAAGTGGCGGCCTACGTTGCCCACGTAATTCACTTCCATGATGATGGACGCGGGAAGCTGATGTTGGACTCCGAAGTTGTAGGTGATGACTTGCGGAGTGGGAAGAACTTCGGGCCACGCGGTGATATCTGACGGGAAGGTTCGGGCGGTGCCTCCGCCCGGAGCGTCGATGTTGCCGTCGAAGATATTCGCCACGTTGACGAATGGTGGATTCTGGGCTTGCGCGCTGATCTGATTTGATCCGACGCGGTCATAGAAGATTCCGAAACCGGAGCGAATGGCAGTCTTGCCGTTGCCGAACAGATCGTAGCCGATGCCGACGCGCGGTCCCCAATCGTTCCAGTTGGTGGCGGACGCGCCGTCGGGCAGGCCGACGAAGAGCCGCTTGAGGGATGCATCGTCATACTGTGGCAGCCGGCCTTTGGCGGCCTGCGGGAAGCTGCTTCCGTAGATGGCGATGCCGTTATAGGGATCGCCTGAATTCGGCGTAATGGAGCCGTTGCCCTGGGAGACCTGGACCGCGTTTGCTGGTTTGAACAGGCGCGGCAGCCACGTGGAAGTGTTGCCCTGAGCATTAGAGAAGGACGGAATGATGTTGTAGCGCAAGCCTAGTTCCACAGTGAGGCGCTTGGTGGCCTTCCAACTGTCCTGGGCGTAAAACTCGTACTGGCTGGAGCGGGCCCACCAGACGGAATCGTTCTGGGTCTCAACGTAATTCTGGAAGTTGCCCAACAAAGCATCGGCGACCGAATTCTTTGTGGACAGAAGAGCGGAGGTGTTGAAAGTGACGACGCCTTCGTCGCGCACATTCGTGTTTTCGTTCTTGCGGGCACGGGTGATCTGAGCTCCGGCCTTCAGCGTGTGGGCTCCGATTACCTTCGTAAAATCGTCGCGGAACTGGAATGTGCCGTTGCCGTTCTTGATGCGGTCGCCGGAAGTGTAACCGGAGAAGCCGGCGATGCCGACCTGCGGGCCGACGTTGGAACGGTTGGCGGGAAAAATTTCCTGGAAGGTCAGGCCCAGAGCGGGGCGGGTGATGGCAGAGACGTCCGGCGTGCCCTGAATGGAATTCTTGCTGATGTTGAAGCTGAAGTAATTGATCATTGCCGGCGAGAACGAGTGTTGCAGGGCGATAGAGGTGATGTAGCCGGGGCGCGGCCGCGGGTTGGGGACGAACGCAAACGTGTTGTTGCGGAATGGGAAAACGAGGTCCTGCTTGTCGTTCGTCAAGCGGTAGGACAACTGCGTGTTTTGTGAAATGTTGTAGTCGAGGCGGAGGAGTTCTTCACGGTAATTTGTGATGGCGATGCCGGTGGCAACGTTGTTTCCGCCTGGTCCAACGAAGTTCGGAAGCGGATAGGGTTGGAGGAGCAGAGGCCCGTTTTTGGACCAACGGCTAGTGGGCACGATGCGGTTGGGGAATGGCGCGTTGGTGCTGGGATCTATGGGCGCGGCGAGGGTGGAACCATTGAAATCGCCAGCGCGCTCGGCTGCCGTGGGAGTGGTATTGGTGCTGGTTTGGCCTTGGCGGACGAATTTGAATTCTTCGGCGAAAAAGAAGAATAGCTTGTCGCGATTGCGGTTGAATTTGCCGGGGATGAAGACCGGCCCGCCGATGGTGCCGCCGAAGTCGTTGAAGCGAAGAGAATCCACTTTGGCGGAGAAGAAGGAGCGGGCGTCGAAGACATCGTTACGGACGAATTCAAAAAGGGTGCCATGAAAATTCTTGGTGCCGCTTTTGGTGACGAGGTTGATGATGGCGCCGGCGCGGCCTCCGAATTCGGCGGCGTAGCTGGAGGTCTCCATCTTTACTTCGGCGATGGCGTCGATGTTGGGGTCGACGATGCCGTTACTGTTCGCGCCGTTATCGTGATTTTCGGCGCCATCTACCAGGAAATAGCTGGACTGCGTGCGAATGCCGTTGATGTTCTGTTGATTCAGGGCGAGCTGCGGGTTGAAGACGTTGAGGGTGGTGGCGACTACGCCGGGGGAGAGGCGCAGCAGTTGTATGTATTCGCGGCCGTTGAGTGCGAGCTGGCTGACTTGTTCGCCGTTGATGACGCGGCCGACGCTGCCAGAGGTGGCCTGTACCTGTTCCGCTGAGGCGGTTACTTCTACCGACTCGGTGACCTGTCCAACTTCGAGACGAAAGCTGACGGTGCGCTGCGAGGCTGCGTCTAGCGTTAGGCCGGTCTGGCGCGCGGAGCGGAAGCCTGGCTGCTCCACGCGGACCTCGTAGGTGCCGGAGGTAAGGCTGGGGAAGACATAGAAGCCGTTGGAATCTGTCCGGACAGATTGCTTGAGACCGGCGGCGTCAATGGCTTCCACGGCGCAATCGGCTATTGCCGCGCCTGAGGAATCCGAGACGGAGCCGGAGATGCGACCGACGTTAGTTTGCGAAAAAGCCAGAGTTGCGGCGAGGGTCAAGGCTAGTGCGAGGCGGTTGAGTAACGACATGTAACTTCCCCTTTGATATATCAGTTTGGGGAAATATATATCGTTTAAAGCGTAAAGTCAATCGCTTCGGAGGCAAATGTCACGAAATGATGTCGCCAGATCATTGACAAGTTCCGTGGGTTCCCATAGTATTGAACCGTTCATACGAACGCGTTCGCGATTCAGGAGGAAACCAGATGAAGACGCTGATCTTCGCCTTTTTTGCTAGCTGCTTTTTGGTGCTGGCCGCCGATCCGACCGGAACCATTGCAGGCAACATCGCCGATCCGAGCGGCGCCGCAGTCGTAAGCGCCAAGGTCACCGTGACCGCCCCGGCCACCGGCTTGTCGCGCACCGCCGCCACCGCCAACGATGGCGGCTACGTATTTCCGCTTTTGCCCACCGGCAGCTACAACCTTTCAGTCGAGAGCCCCGGGTTCAAGCGATTTGAACAGCGCGGCGTTACCGTCAACGTGGACGGCAGCACCACAGTGCCGGTCGTGCTGCAGATCGGCTCGATCAGTGACACGGTGACGGTGGAAGCGAACGCCGAAATGCTGGAAACGCGCTCGGGCACGCTTAGTATGGTGGTGGGCCAGCAGAAACTGGTGGAACTGCCGCTCAACGGACGCAACGCGGCCTCGCTGGTGCTGCTGGCGCCCGGAACCGCCGATCTGACCGGCCCGAACGCCCGGGGCAGCGGCGACACACAGCAGGGCGTAACGTACCCAGGTGCTCAGTCGATCACCTCCAACGGCGCGCGCGCCGACGGCGTCAACTACCTATTGGACGGCGGCAGCAACATCGACCATTACACCAACGTCAACAATCCGTTCCCCAACCCGGACGCCATCGAAGAGTTCAGTGTCCAGACCAACAACTACGGCGCTGAACACGGCCGCGCCTCTGGAGCCGTGGTCAACATCGTCACCAAGTCGGGCACTAACCAGTTTCATGGAAGCCTCTTCGAATTTCTGCGCAATGGGTCGATGAACGCCCGCAATTTCTTCTCGGCCAACCCCGACCGGCTGAAACGGAATCAGTTTGGCGGCAGCTTCGGCGGGCCCGTCGTCAAGGACAAACTGTTCTTCTTCGGCACCTACCAGGGCATGCAGTTGCGCGATCTGTCGAGCGGGAACACGGCGTTTGTGCTCACAGCGGCCCAGCGGGGCGGCGATTTTTCCACGCTGTCGCGCCGTTTGGTGGATCCAGCCACCAAGCAGCCGTTCCCCGGCAACATCATCCCTCCCAGCCGAATCGATCCCGTCACCAGGAAACTGCTGCCGCTCATCCCGGTTTCGAGTGCGGCAGACGGATTCCTGGTCTTCACCCGGCCGGTGAACGATCACGAGAACCAGTTCATGGGCCGGGTGGATTACCTGCTGGCGAAACACCGCCTCTACGGCCGCTACTTCTATTCCAAGTACCCGCGGAGCGCCGTCTCGGGCGAGCAGGATCTGGTGCGCTCGCTCGGCGGGCGCGAATTCTTCAACCAGAGCGTCGCGTTCAGCGACACCTACAACATCAGTGCCACGCTGCTTAACAGCTTCAACTTCTCGTTCACGAACAACAACGGCAAGGCGATCAGCGGTGCCCCGTTCAGCCTAAGGAGCATGGGCGTAGACATCGCCGGCCCGACGCCGCCGGAGATCAACATTCAGATCGCCGGGTTCTTCGGCATCAGCACCGGAGGGCCGGGCGAGTTTATTCGCAACAACTACCACTTTGCCGACAGCGTTCACTGGATCAAGGGCATGCACGAGTTTGCCTTCGGCGGCGACTTTCTGCGCATGAAGGTGGATCTGAATAACTCGTACCGCCAAGCCGGACGCTTTCGATTCAGGGGAAGCGGCTATTCGGGTGACGCGCGGAGCGACTTCCTAATCGGCACGGTGGAGCGCTTCATCCAAGGGGGCGGTGAATACGCCGCCCGTCGGGGCAACCTTGGCAGCCTGTTCGCGCAGGACAACGTTCGGGTGTCGCGCCAACTAAATCTGAACCTGGGAATCCGCTGGGACCCGTTTCTGCCGTACACCGACGAACTGGGTCGCACCGAATGTTTCCTGGCAGGGAAGCAATCGCAGCGTTTCCCCA
The DNA here is from genome assembly GCA_025360145.1 of Acidobacteriaceae bacterium. Lineage (GTDB taxonomy): Bacteria > Acidobacteriota > Terriglobia > Bryobacterales > Bryobacteraceae > JANXXV01. Next base: position 95 of record JANYCV010000079.1, on the reverse strand, counting down.
AAGCGCCGCAGGGCTACCTGTTCGCGGGCGATGCGGGTTGCCCTGCGGGTGGCAGCAAGAAGGCGTGGGCGCAGTTCTCGCCGCGCTTCGGCTTT